>PFGS01000184.1:5995-6833 GCA_002783525.1 Ignavibacteriales bacterium CG12_big_fil_rev_8_21_14_0_65_30_8
CCGGAATTAATTCTTATTCCGTTTGATATTCCAAAAAAGTTTACATGCCTAAGTATAAGACCTTTTTTCAAGCATTCCATATTAAAATTTATAGCATATTCTTCAGTTGGAAAAATCATCAGTAAAAAATTAGCATAAGTGGGCAAATAATTAATTTTAATTTTATCAAAAATTTCCCTAAATCTGTTTAACGATCGTTTATTTAATTCAACAGTTGTTTTTAGAAACTCATCATCATCTAATGCAGCAATTGCTGCCACTTGTGCCAGTGAATTAGGTTCAAAAGGTAATTTAATTTTGTAAAGAATTTTTATCAGTTCTTTATTTCCCACTGCAAAACCAATTCTGATACCTGCTAATCCATAAGCTTTCGAAAGAGTTCTCAGAACGATTAAATTTTTATTGTTATATTCTAAACCATTTGGGTATTCAGGATTAGATTGAGCATAAACAGTATAAGCTTCATCCAAAACTATTAGAACATTTTCCGGCACTATAGAAATAAATTTTTCAAATTCATTTTTCGTAAAAATTGTTCCCGTTGGATTATTAGGGTTTGCTAAATAAATAATTTTAGTTTTTTGATTTATATTTTTGGCAATTTCATCTAGATCAAATCTATAATTATTTAATTGAACTTCTTTGGAAATTCTTCCATATTTGTTAACATTTACATACCAGCCAATGAAGGAACCTTCAGATGTTAATAATTCATCTCCTTCTTCGCTAAATGCTGAAACAATATATTGAAGCAAAGAATCAGAACCGCTTCCGGTTACAATTTGATTTGGCGATTTATTAATCTTTTTTGCAATTGCATTTACTAATTCAAAAGCAG
>PFGS01000206.1 GCA_002783525.1 Ignavibacteriales bacterium CG12_big_fil_rev_8_21_14_0_65_30_8
GTCAATGACAACAACTGATACTATGAACACACTTGCAACTGTTGAACAATCAATAAGAATGATTGAATCTGGTTGTGAATATGTTAGAATTACAGCGCCCAGCAAAAATGAAGCTGAAAATCTTAAAAACATAAAAAATGAATTAAAGAAGCGCGGTTATAACACTCCATTAATCGCAGATATACATTTCACACCAAACGCAGCAATAATTGCTGCCAGAATTGTTGAAAAAGTAAGAATAAATCCGGGTAATTTTGCTGACCAAAAAAAGTTTAAAATTATAGAATACACTGATTCACAATACAACAAAGAAGTTGATTCACTTCGTTCAAAATTTGAACCTCTTGTTAAAGTGTGCAAAGAATATGGAACTGCCATGAGAATTGGTACAAATCATGGTTCTTTGTCTGATAGAATTATGAGCAGGTTTGGTGATACTCCCGAAGGAATGGTAGAATCTGCTTTAGAGTTTGTAAGAATTTGCGAAGACTTAAATTACTATGATATTGTTCTTTCAATGAAATCCAGTAATCCACAAATAATGGTTTATGCTTACAGACTTTTAGTAAAAAAAATGGAAGAAGAAGGAATGAATTATCCTCTTCATTTGGGAGTTACAGAAGCAGGCGGCGGAGAAGACGGAAGAGTTAAATCAGCTTTAGGAATAGGGACTTTACTGGAAGACGGGCTTGGAGATACGATCAGAGTTTCTTTAACTGAAGATCCTGAATTTGAAATACCTGAAGCACAGATTTTAGCAAATCGTTATCAAAATAGAATTGGTCATTCCAAAATTGAAAATGTTACTATAAATGATTTTGATTTTTATAATTTTTCAAAAAGAGAAACTTACTCTGTTGAAAATATTGGTAGCGGGAATGTTCCAGTGGTATTTGCTGATTATTCTAAAATAAAAATAAATAATAAAGAGGATTTAACACAGATCGGTTATGTCTATAATAAACTTACCGATAAATGGATGCTAACCGATAGTGCCGCAGATTATATTTATCTAAAAGAAAAATTAAATAATGTAGAGTTACCACTGAGTTTAAAAAAAGTTTATGATTATAAAGTATGGAAAGAATTAAAAGATAATTCTAATTGTTATCCTCTCTTAAATATAGATGAATATATAAATAGAGAAAATATTAATAGAAATATTAATTTTGTAGATATCAGCATCAATGACTTAAATGAAAAACTGATAGGTAAATTAAAAAAAGATGAAAGTGTTGCATTAATTTTAAGCACAGATAATTTACACGGAATGGCGGAACAGAGAAAAGCATTCTTTAAACTCTTAAATAGTAACATTAAAACTCCTGTAATAATAAAAAGAAGTTATCCTAATCTTACCTTTGATAAGATCAGGCTTTATTCCTCAACAGATTTTGGTGCATTATTTATAGATGGATTTGGTGATGGAATTTGGTTAGAAAATCCAGATGACAAAAAAATATCTCCTCAAGATATAAATCTTCTTCAATTTAATATTTTACAAGCTGCCAGGGCGAGAATAACAAAGACTGAATATATTGCATGTCCATCTTGCGGGCGAACTCTTTTTGACCTTCAAGAAACAACTGAAATGATTAGAAAACGCACTCTTCATTTAAAAGGTGTAAAAATTGCTGTTATGGGATGTATTGTTAATGGTCCCGGTGAAATGGCAGATGCCGATTATGGATATGTAGGCTCCGGAATTGACAAAATTACTCTATATAGAGGTAAAGATATTGTTAAAAGGAACATTAAATCAGCAATTGCTGTAGATGAATTGATTGGTATTATAAAAGAAGACGGTATCTGGATGGAACCTAGTTAAAGTCTATATTGTTTAAATATATAGCCTTATGATATTCTTGAAAATTATAGTTAAAAATGTTATTTTACCTGTCTAAGTTATGAAAAATAAAAAGATATTATTAAAATTTATAAATAGATATACCTTACAAAGTCTAAAAATACAAAACAGCAGAATTACTTAAATGCACTCCGAATTTCGAAGTGCATTTTTTTTTGTTTATGACCGTAAATAAAGTTATAAAACATATTGAAGAATGGGCACCAAAAGAAATAGCTTGGGAAAGGGATAATGTCGGACTTCAGGTAGGTTCTTTAAATAGAAGGTTAAAAAACATAATGTTATGTCTAGAAATCACCGAAGGAGTAATAAACGAATCCATCAAAAACAAATGCAATTTTATTTTCAGCCATCATCCGCTACTTTTCAGATCATTAAAAAAAATAGATACAGATAAAGACAAAAACTCTATCATTGTTGAAAAATTGTTAAAGAATAATATCACACTTTACTCAGCACACACAAACCTGGATTTTACAAAAGACGGCGTAAGTTTTCAACTTGCTAAAAAAATAAAACTGAACAATATTAAGTTTCTGGTAAATCTAAAGTCAAATCAATACAAGGTCATAGTTTTTGTACCACAAAAAAATGTGGAAGAATTATCACATAAAATATTTGAATGTGGCGGCGGGATAATTGGAGAATATAAAAACTGCAGTTTTAGAATTAATGGTGAGGGAACATTTAAAGGCAGTAAAAATACTAACCCACACTTTGGTTCTAAAAATAAAAGCGAAAAGGTTGATGAAATAAGATTGGAAGTAATTGTTAACAAGTGGAATTTAAATTCAGTAATAGAAACAATTAAAGAAAATCATCCTTATGAAGAACCTGCATTTGACGTATATCCATTAGAGAATGATAATCTAAATTATGGAGCCGGTGCAATTGGTAATTTTGAAAGATCACTTTCAGTAAATAAATTTTTAAACAATGTTAAAAAACTTTTGAACTTAAAAAATTTCAGATATGTTAAAGGATCAAAAAAGAATATAAAAAAAGTAGCTGTTTGTGGAGGCTCTTGTTCTGAATTAATAAAAGATGCAATAAATAAAGGAGCTGATGCTTTTATTACTGCAGATATAAAGTATCATGATTTTCACGATGCTGATGGTAAAATTCTTTTAATAGATGCCGGACATTATGAAACTGAAATTCATTCATTAAAAGAAGTTCAATTAAGATTAAAGAAATTTTTGTCAGATAATAATAAAATAAAAGTTTTTAAATATAGTGGTTCAACCAACCCAATAATTTTTTATAATAATTAAGGAGCAAGAATAAATTGATAGACAGATTGAAAATTTTGTATGAACTACAAAATATTGATGATCAGTTAGATGAACTGGAAGAATTAAGAGGGGATTTACCAAAAGCCGTTGAAGATCTTGAAGCACAAATTGAAGGTGTGAAAAACACAATCTCAGAAAAGGAACTGCAAAGAAAAGAATCAATGGATAAGAGAAAAGAAAATGAGAGTCAAATAGAAATTTCTAAAGAAAGTCAGAAAAAGTTTAAAGCTCAATTATATAAAGTTAGAAATAACAAAGAATATGATGCACTGACAAAAGAAATTGACCATACAGAAGAGTTGATAACAAAATATGAAGCTGAGAACAATGAACTTGCTGATATGAGTAAAGTTTTGGCAGATGAAATTGAAGAAATAAAACCAAAGCTTGATGAACTAAATGAAGAAGTTAAAAAGAAACAGTCAGATTTAAAAGTGATTATTAAGGCTAATGAAAAAGAAGAAGAGAAATTAAACCAAAGTAGAAAAAAATTGGTTTCTCAAATCAAAAAAGGTGACCTTTCAGCTTATATGAGAATTAGAAAAGCCAAGAAAGGAACAGCTGTTTCAACAATTAAACGATCAGCTTGTTCAGGCTGCCATAATATTGTCCCATCCCAAAGGCAGTTAGAAATAAGACAAAATAACAGATTGTACTATTGTGAGTATTGCGGAAGAATTTTAGTTTCGGCAGAGGTTTCTGATTCAGTTGCTGTTTAACTGAAATTTATTTATTTATGGGCGAGCCAATAAATTGAATATCATTATTTTCTATTTAGCTCAGCTTTAGTGATGTAATTGACAAAATTGAGACTTTAAAAAATCTCAATTTAATTTTTTAGAATAAATAAATACAATGTCCGGGCAATTGCTGCTCCGATTTTTCGGGGGAGAGGAAAGTCCGAACTTCATAGAACAGGGTGCCGGGTAACTCCCGGTGATTCGGTATTAATAACCGAATTAAGGAAAGTGCCACAGAAAATAAACTATCCTAATTTATTAGGATAAAGGTGAAAAGGCAGGGTAAAAGCCTACCGCAGTAATGGTAACATTGCTGGTCCCTTTTGGGATTCCGATTTATCGGAACAAGGTAAACCCCACCCGAAGCAAGGCCAAATATAGAAGTCTTTCCTTTATTGGAAACAAAGCTGTTCGCTTTGTATGGCTTCAGGGTAGGCCGCTTGAACCCTTTGGCAACAAAGGGGCTAGATAAATAATTGCCATCCTGATCTGTCTGCCGACAAGGCAGGTTTATCGGGATACAAAATTCGGCTTATAGGACTTGTGTTTTTTTTATTCTAACGTTATTTAATTGGTAAAATTATGACTAAACGTTGGATATTAAAAAAAGTTGAAGACGAATACTCTGTTAAATCCTTAGCAGACTCTCTAAAAATTTCGGAAATTCTAGCCAGAATTTTAATTTTAAGAGACATCAAAACTTTTCAAGAAGCTAAAAATTATTTCAGACCTACATTAGATACTTTGCATGATCCGTTTTTAATGGATGGAATGGAAGCAGCAACTTATCGTGTAATAAAGGCTTTAACCGAAAATCAATTAATTACAATTTATGGTGATTACGATGTTGACGGAACCTGTTCTACTGCACTTCTTTATTTATTTTTAAAAGATTTAGGTGCTAATGTAGATTATTATATTCCACAAAGATTGTCAGAAGGTTACGGTCTTTCAAAAGTAGGATTTGATAATATTCATAAAAATGGGGCATCACTTGTTATTGCTGTAGATTGCGGAATAACTGCTGTAGATGAAACCGTATATGCAAACAGTTTGGGTTTAGATTTAATTATTTGTGATCATCATCAACCAAAAGACAAATTACCCAATGCTCTTGCTGTTTTAGATCCTATAAAACCAAACTGTAAATATCCTTTTAAATATTTATCCGGCGCCGGTGTTGCTTTTAAACTTGCTCAAGGCGTATCAGAAAGAATAGGTAAAAATGAATTACCATATAAATTATTAGATTTTGTTGCACTTGCCGGTGCTGCTGATATTGTTCAACTTACAGGCGAAAACAGAGTATTGGTAAGAGCCGGGATAGAATTAATAAACTCAAATCCTAGACCCGGAATAAAAGCACTAATCGAATCCAGCAAAATAAATCCTGGTAATTTAAGTTCAGGCCAAATTGTTTTTACAATTGCTCCAAGAATTAATGCAGCAGGCAGAATGGGTGATGC
Source organism: Ignavibacteriales bacterium CG12_big_fil_rev_8_21_14_0_65_30_8 (assembly GCA_002783525.1). Taxonomy (GTDB): domain Bacteria; phylum Bacteroidota; class Ignavibacteria; order Ignavibacteriales; family Ignavibacteriaceae. The sequence continues at coordinate 5,369 of PFGS01000206.1, forward strand.
AAAAAGAGCTGTTGATTTATTTATTTCTGAAAATGAAGAAGATGCAAGAGCATTTGCATCTATTTTAGAAAATGAAAATTATGAAAGAAGAAAAATTGATGAAACTACTTTAAATGATGCACTTGAATTAGTAGAGAATGAATTGGATCTAAATATAGATGTACCTATTGTTTTACATCAGGAAGAATGGCACCCGGGAGTAATAGGAATTGTTGCTTCGCGTTTGGTTGAAAGATATTATAGACCGACAATTATGCTTACCTCTATGGATGGAGTTGCAAAAGGTTCGGCAAGAAGTATTTCTAATTTTAATATTTATGATGCACTTGAAAAATGTAAAGATGTTCTTCTGCAATTTGGAGGACATAAAGCAGCAGCCGGTTTGGAACTTGAAATTGCAAACATAGAAGAATTTAAAAAACAATTTAATAAAGTTGTAAAAGAATCAATTACAAAAGAAGAATTACTGCCTGAGATAACAATCGATTCAAAACTTAAATTTTCTGAGATAACACCCAAATTTTTAAGAATACTTGAAGAATTTACACCATTCGGACCGAAAAATATGCGCCCGGTTTTTCTTTCTGAAAAGGTACAAACTTCTTTTTCACCTCGTATTGTAGGCAGGAATCACTTACTTGTAAGTTTTAAGCAAGAAAACGGAAAAAGAACTTTTGATGCAATCGGTTTTGGGATGGGAGATAAACTTGATATTGTAAATAATAATCAGAGTCTTTTAGATATTGTTTATACAATTGATAAAACTACAAGAAACGGAAATACTTTTCCACAATTCAGAATTAAAGATCTAAAAATAAGTAACGGAAATTTAGAGGAGTTATAAAATGTCAGGTCATTCAAAATGGGCCACTACAAAAAGAAAAAAAGCTGCTATTGACGCAAAACGCGGAAAGATTTTTACTAAACTAATTAAAGAAATTACAATTGCTGCAAGAGGGGGAGGAGGTGACGTTGCCGGCAATCCAAGATTAAGGCTTGCAGTTGATAATGCTAAAGCTGCTAATATGCCTCAGGATAACATTGAACGAGCAATAAAAAAAGCTACCGGTGAATTAGAAGGAGTAACTTATCATGAATTTATGTATGAAGGTTATGCACCGGGCGGTATTGCTATTCTTGCAGAGGTAGCAACCGATAATAAAAACAGAACTGTAGCTGAAGTAAGGCACATATTCAGTAAAGCAGGCGGCAACTTAGGTGAAAGTAATTCTGTTGCCTGGATGTTTGAAAGAAAAGGCATAATAACTCTGCCAAAACAAAATAAAACTGAAGAAGAATTATTAGAATTAGTAATGGATGATGGTGCTGAAGATTTAGAAAGCGAAGATGATTTTTTTGAAATCGTAACTCCGGTTGAATCATTTGAAAATGTAAGAAAGAAACTTGTTGATACAGAACTTGAAGTAGAAAATG
>PFGS01000093.1 GCA_002783525.1 Ignavibacteriales bacterium CG12_big_fil_rev_8_21_14_0_65_30_8
TTGATGACAGATTTGTTATACCTGCTTCGCACAGAGAACTGGCAATTGAAATGCTTGAAGATACTGCTGATGTAAAAGGTTCTACCGGATTTGGATTTAAAGAAAGACCCGTAAGAGGTATATAATAATGAATAATAAAAATTTAGATCATTATGTGGAGTTAGCAAACATTATTGATTACCCAAGGAATAATTTTCTTGATAAAGTTTTAGAAACTCAAGAATCATTAATTGAATATGATGCAGAGACTTTATTGATATTAGATGAATTCATACAATTCTTAAATATAACTTCACCTGAAAAAGTAGAAGAATTATACTTAAGAACTTTTGATGTTCAGGCAGTTACAACATTAGATATTGGATATGTTTTATTCGGTGACGATTACAAAAGAGGTGAACTTTTAGTTAATCTGAGTAAAGAACATCACAAGGTAAGAAATGATTGCGGAAACGAATTAGCTGATAATTTACCAAATCTTTTAAGACTTATTCCTAAAATCTCGGATAATGAATTAAAAAAAGAATTAGTACAAATTATTATTATTCCTGCCCTTGATAAAATTATAAAAGAATTTGATATAAAAAATATTGAAATGAAGAATAATGTTTACAAAAGAAAATACAAAACTCTTATTGAACAACCCGAACATTACGGAAGAATGTTTTTGAATCCTTTACTTGTAATTAAAAATATTTTAAATGTAGATTTTGGCTCTTCTCCGTCAAACACCGAAAATATTGATAAAAGTTTTACTGAGTCTATTATGACAGAAATAAAAATTGATTAATAACAAAATGATAAATTAAAATGAATATACTATATAACTTTCTTTTCATTGCCTTACCTTATGTTTCATTAACTGTATTTTTAATTGGAACAATTTATCGTTACAAAGGAACAAAATTTAAATTTTCTTCCCTTTCCTCTCAATTTTTAGAAGGCAAAACTCTTTTTTGGGGTTCTGTACCTTTCCACTTTGGGATTTTATTCTTGTTTTTTGGGCACCTTATTGCATTTCTAATCCCGGGTACTGTTATAGCCTGGAATAGCGAACCTTTAAGATTAGTATTTCTAGAAGTAACGGGATTTGTATTTGGATTAAGTGCTTTAGTTGGAATGATTAATCTTTTTTTTAGAAGAAATACTAATGAAAGAATAAAAGTTGTTACAAGTAAAATGGATAACATAATTGAACTTCTAATAATTGCACAAATAATTTTAGGTCTCTGGATCGCATTTGGTTTCCGATGGGGTTCATCATGGTTTTCTTCTGTACTATCTCCTTATCTGTGGTCAATTTTTAATTTGAATCCAAATATTGAAGCTGTTACCACAATGCCATTGATAATACAACTCCATATTTCTTTAGCATTTGTTATTGTACTACTTATTCCTTTCACAAGGTTAGTGCATCTTTTAGTTCCACCGCTTCATTATTTATGGAGACCATATCAAAGAGTGATCTGGAATTGGGATAGGAAAAAAGTAAGAGACCCAAAAGAAACTTGGAGTGTGACTAAACCTAAAAACAATTAAATCAATTTTAATTTCAATTATTGTAAAATAAAATAATAGAATATTATGGAAGCAACAGTTACAAGAAAAGCTCATAGAATGTTATTCTTTAATACCTTTGCATTTACAATTTGTTTTGCTGCTTGGATGTTAAATGGTGTATTAGTTACTTTTTTAGTAGATAATCAAGTATTCAAATGGGGCCCAATAGAAATAGGATGGTTAATGGGAATTCCGGTTCTGGCAGGTGCTTTGTTCAGACTGCCTGCTGGTATGTTAACTGATAAATACGGCGGAAGACCTGTTTATAGTGCATTATTAATATTTACTGCATTACCAATGTTTTTACTCTCATATGCAAATAGTTTTTGGAGTTTTGCTCTTGCAAGTTTTGGGTTTGGATTGTGTGGAATAAGTTTTGCAATTGGTATTGCTTATACATCCGTATGGTATCCTTCACATTGGCAAGGAAGAGCACTTGGAATTTTTGGTGCTGGTAATGCAGGCGCAGCATTAACAACACTTTTTGCACCTACACTTTTAAAATATTTAACAGATAATGGGACTAATATAGAAGGTTGGAGAAACCTACCAATAATATATGCTGCACTTCTTTTTGTAATGGGAATTATATTTTTGTTATTCACCGAAAACAAAAAACCCGCAAGTTCAAATAAAACAACCAAACAGATGTTGTCAACTCTAAAAGATGTTAGAGTTTGGAGATTTGGTTTGTATTACTTTTTAGTGTTCGGTTGTTTTGTTGCTTTTTCTCAATGGCTGGTCCCCTACTTTGTAAATGTTTATTACTTGCCGTTAGTAACTGCCGGTATTTTTGCCGCCCTATTTAGTTTTCCATCAGGTGTTATTAGAGCAGTTGGCGGCTGGATGTCAGATCATTGGGGAGCAAGAAAAGTTGTTTTTGGTGTGCTGTTACTTTCTGTAATTATCAGTTTAATGCTTACGGTTCCAAGAATGGAAATTTCTTCACCCGGCAAAGGAATAATGAATAAAAAAGCAGGTGAAGTTACATTTGTTTCTGATAGTAAATTAAAAGTAGATAACATAGAATACGATGTTATTTCTAAAACTTATCGAACAACAATTACAGATGATCAGTTATTAATTCTGCCAACAAAAGAAGTTTGGCAGGAACCGATAGTAAAAGTAGGAGATAAGGTTGCAAAAAAAGAATTACTTGCAAAAGGTGTAACAAGAATTTATTTCCAGGCTAATGTTTGGATATTTGCTATTCTAATTATTCTCATCGGAAGTATTTGGGGCATTGGAAAAGCGGGTGTATATAAACTTATTCCTGATCATTTTCCGGAAGAAGTCGGTTTAGTTGGTGGAATGGTAGGTGTTTTAGGAGGTCTTGGAGGATTTTTTGGTCCTATTATTTTTGGATACTTACTTGAATGGTCAGGGTTATGGTCAAGCTGTTGGATGTTTATTCTTTTATTATCAGCAGCATGTTTGATATGGTTGAACCGTTCAAACGGAAGTATGCAAAAATTTGAAAAAGAGAAAACATAATAATTTAATCTGTATGCTAGTTGTCACTCTAACACCGACGAAAGTCGGGAAAAAATCTCTTAGTTTCATTTTATTAAAAATGAGATATTTCGTCAGACAAATGCCGGACTCAATATGACAAAATAAAATTATTTTTAAAGTGAATGAATAGTTTGAAATAAATAAAAAGGAAATTTTAATGACCCAAACAAATATTAGTAATTGGCAAGTTGAAGATGAACAATTCTGGAATTCAACAGGAAAAAAAATAGCGGTAAAAAATCTTTGGATATCAATTCCTGCACTTCTGCTTGCTTTTGCTGTTTGGATTATGTGGAGTATAATCGCAACTAAGATGAAAGAGTTTGGTTATAATTTTGGAATGCTCACTCCCGCAATGAGTCCTTCCGAAGTAACACAAAAATTAATTGATATAAATAATTTGTATTATACACTGCCTGCAATCGCGGGGCTTGCAGGTGCAACTCTCAGAATTCCAAATTCTTTTTTAATTTCACTTGGCGGAGGAAGAAACGTAATATTTGTAACAACCGGATTATTGTTAATTCCTGTAATAGGTGTTGCACTTGCTCTGCAAGATATCAACACGCCATATATGACCTTCGCTATTTTCGCAGCCCTATCAGGATTTGGTGGAGGAAATTTTGCTTCTTCGATGAGTAACATCAGTTATTTTTTTCCAAAAAGAATGCAGGGAACTTCTCTTGGACTAAATGCCGGTATTGGAAATCTTGGTGTCGGTGTTATGCAAAAAACAATTCCCTGGGTAATGGGAATTTTCTTATTTAGTGCGATAGGAAAAGATGGCGTTGAAATTACAGGACAAGCTTTATCAGGAATTCAAAATGCAGGATGGGTTTGGGTCCCGGTTTTAACAATTTCAACTATTGCAGCATTTTGGGGAATGAATAATGTAATTACCGGTACTCCAAAACTTCCTAATACTTTTCAAGGTGTTACAAAAACATTATACTTGATTATTTTAGGTTTAATTGCTGCGGGATTTGGTTCTTACCTACTTATCGGTTTGAAATTAAATATGTGGATGGTTCTACCTATTGTTATTGTACTTACAGTTGCATTAATGAAATATGCGACTCCTACTGAAATTAAAGACAATCTGAATAAACAATTTGCAATATTTAACAACAAGCACAATTGGGTAATGACGATTATTTACACAATGACATTCGGCTCTTTCATTGGTTTTTCTGCGGCATTCCCAAAATTATCCCAGGATATTTTTGTTTATTCAAATCATTCGGATCCGTCATACATAAATCCTCATGCACCTAATTTTTTAATGTGGGTATTTTTAGGTCCTGTGATAGGAGCTTTAATAAGACCGGTCGGTGGTTGGCTATCGGATAAAGTAAACAGCGGATCAAAAGTAACAGCTTACAGTACTGTTGCACAGATTATTGCAACTTTATGTGTTGCATATTTTGTAGTACTTGCAAAGAACAGCACAACACCTGAAGATTATTGGTGGCCATTCTTTTTATGCTTTATGGTTTTGTTTCTTACAACCGGAATTGGAAACGGTTCTACTTTTAGGAGTATTCCTTATATTTTTAGTAAAGAACAAGCCGGACCCGTACTTGGATGGACTTCAGCCATTGCAGCTTACGGTGCTTTTATAATTCCAAAAGTTTTTGGGCAACAAATAAGCAACGGAACTCCGGAATATGCACTTTACGGTTTTGCTGCTTATTATGGGATATGTTTAATCTTAAATTGGTATTATTACACAAGAAAAAATGCAGAAATAAAAAATCCTTAAAAAACTAATTACTTTGTAATTTCGAAGGAGTCTTCGACTGAGAAATCTTTCATTATAAAAAAAGATTTCTCTCCAGCTTTGGCGGGATCGAAATGACAGTTAATAATTCATCAATAATAAATATTAAATTATGAACACAGACGATCCAATCAAAAGAAATGTAGAGAAAGACAGTGGTGAAGAATTATCACCAATGGCACCACCTGAAGCTTATGCTCCTTCAACAGTTGAACCCGTTGCTTATAAAGATATGCATCCATTACTGCAAATTTTAATGGATGAACACAAAGCATTTGTAAAAGTACTTGATAATTTTGAAACATCTTTAACAGAGTGGCAGCAAAACAAATGGATATTTAATAACAGCATTAATAAAAATTTTAAGGAATTATTTTCTTTTTTAGACAACAGTACTCCTCTTCACAATAAGAAAGAAGAAAAACAGCTCTTCCCTCTTTTGCACAAAAGACTTTTGAAAAGCGGTGAACACAGCGGAGACGATCCGCCAAAAACCGGTGTTGATGTAAAGGAAGCAGAACATATCCAGGTTGCACAACTTGGAGCACTATGTTTAAACTTTTTAGGACTCGGTTCTCGCGTAAAAGATAATGAAGACCGAGAAATGATATTCGAATTGGCTTACAATCAAGGGAAAGAAATTGTAGAGATAATGAGACTGCATATTTACAGAGAAGACGAAACTCTCTTCCCCCTTGCGATGAAATTAATATCTAAAGAAGAGTTTGAAAAATTATAAATACTTTAAACAGAACTAATTAGATTATAGAGTACGCTCAGAAAGCGAGCCCAAAAACCATAGTGTAAAAAATATTTTTTTACAAAGGGATAAATATAACTATTGACTTTTTTCTTAATAGACATCTTTCTAAAAGATGTCATCTCTAATCCCAATTCACTAAAAGCTACCTCAATAAAATCATTTTCTTTGTTTGACGAAAACTTCCTGCAGTTATTGAATAAAAATATATCCCGCTTGGTAATTTGCTTGCGTCAAAATGAACAGTATAGTCACATGCTGCTTGGTATTCATTTTTAAGCACTGCTATTTCACTGCCTAAAACATCAAATATTTTTAGTACTACAAAAGTAAGGTCCTTAAGGGTATACTTAATTTCGGTAGGAATTATTTATCTATTTTTTATAACATGTTCTGTTTCGAATGTGACTGACTTATTCTTTGTTATTTCTGTTATTCTTTGCTTAACTACCGGTTTAAATTTATCCGAATCCAAATCCAATGGTGTTAAATTCATCAATTCTTCTTTTGTATATCCCAATCTTCTGCATGCCTCAGGTGTTAACCTTTATCATTCTACCTTTTCAGATCGTGAATGAAGAGAGCATCACCGGAGGAATAGTTGTTCGTTCCCGCTCTATTTTGGGTACATTGGGTGGTATGCTGCATACAATTTTTGGCGGAAATATTACATTATTTACTGAACTTTGCGAAAGGACAAGGGGTGAAGCTTTTGATATGATGGTTGTTCATGTCGAAGAAATAGGGGCAAATGCTTTGGTAGGTGTAAGATATGACGCTACAGAAGTGATGGGCGGAGTTTCTGAAGTATTATGTTATGGAACTGCTGTTGTTGTAACTTCTAAATAGATATTAATCAATTCTTAGGAACAATTAAATGAGAAACATTAAGTATAAATTAGGTTTTACAATTCTTTCTTTCTTCCTTTTATTTTTAATTAATACTTCTATTTTCTCTCAACAAACAAAACCGAATGAAAAAGATTCAATTATTGTTGCTGCAAAAGAGATAATAAATTCTACAAAGTATTGTGCATTAATTACTCTTAATAAAAAAGGTCTACCTCATATTAGAACAATGGATCCCTTTCCTCACGAAAATAATTTTGTGATTTGGTTCGGCACAAATATAAATAGTAGAAAAGTAACGGAAATAAAAAACAACCCAAATACCGCAATATATTATGCTGAGCCTAGCGGAAATGGATATGTAACAATAATCGGTATAGCTGAAATTATAGTTGATAAAAATGAAAAAGAGAAAAGGTGGAAAAAAGAATGGGAAAAATATTATCCGAATAAAAAGGAAAAATATATTTTAATTAAAGTAACTCCTCTTGA
>PFGS01000061.1 GCA_002783525.1 Ignavibacteriales bacterium CG12_big_fil_rev_8_21_14_0_65_30_8
GTTTCTTCATCAATATCTAATTTTCTTGTTTTTTTAATTTGCAGTAATTCCCCTTCTGACATCCTTTTTACAGTGTTGGTAATAACTTCCAAGAAATCAAAATCTTTCCCTTCAACAGCTATCATAAGCCCTTTAGAAAGAAGATAGTCACCCATTAACACAGCAATTTTATTTTTGAATACCGCATTAATTGACCAAAAGCCTCTTCGTTTATCTGCGTTATCAACTACATCATCGTGAATTAATGTTGCAGTATGCAAGAGTTCAACTAATACCGCACCTCTATATGATCTTTCATTAACACCGCCTGCAACTTTTGAGGAAAGTAGAACTAAAAGTGGACGAATTTTTTTCCCTTTTTGCCTAAGAATATATCTTGTAATAAGATCAACTATCCCAACTTTAGAATGCATTGCTTCTTTAAAATGCTTATTAAATTCTTCAAGTTCAGAAGTTATAGGTTGACTTATTTCTTTTAGTTTTGGTTTGATCATTTTTTCTTATAAACTGCTTTTGAAATTAGTATACTGAATTCATACAAAAAACTAAGTGGTATTGCTAAAATAATTTGTGAAACAATATCAGCCGGTGTTAAAAACGCTGATAATATAAGTATTACTACTATTGCGTATTTCCTATATTTTGACATAAACATAGGTGTTAGAATACCAATTTTAGTTAAAAAATATGTTACCATGGGTAACTCAAATACAACACCGGCTCCAAGCATAACGCTTATTATAACACTTAAATATTCATTTATTGCAAACTGATTATTTATATCTTTAGTACCAAATTGAGAAGCAAAATCTAATGAAATTGGAAGCATAACAAAATAAGCAAATACAATTCCTATAATAAAACACAGTGATGAAAAGACAACTATACTGGAAATATATTTCCTTTCTTTTTCTTTTAATCCAGGGGCAATAAATTTCCAAAATTGATAGAATACATTTGGAATACTTAATACTAATCCACAAATTATTGCGACTTCTAAATAAACAAATACTTGCCCAAATGGTTTTAAGTTTTGAAGATCTATACCAGCATTTTTAGCAGGCTGTAGTAATATTACATTAATTAAGTAATCAATAAATATCCAGCTTAGTATTGTACCTATGACAATACCTATAAAAGAATAAATTAATCTCCATCTTAATTCTTCAAGATGTTCAAGAAATGACATAGAACCTTCTTGAGGATCTTCTTCATCAATTTTTTCGCTTAATTCTTTTTCAGACAAGTTGGTTAATAATTATTATTAAATAATGGATATTTAGAACACATTTCTTTTACACTTTCTTTTATCGATTCTAATTCATTTTCATTTTCATTATTTTGAATAGCTTGATTAATAAAATCAGCAATTATAGCCATTTCTTTTTCTTTCATTCCACGTGTTGTTACTGCAGCTGTTCCAACTCTAATTCCACTTGTAATGAATGGACTTCTTTCATCAAATGGTACCATATTTTTATTAATAGTTATTCCAGCTTTGCCTAATGCAATTTCAGCATTCTTGCCAGTTATATTTTTATTAGTCAAATTAATTAACATAAGATGGTTATCAGTTCCCCCTGAAATTATACTGAAACCAAAGTCATTTAATTTGGAAGCTAATGTCTTAGAATTTTTTATTACTTGTTTTGCATATGAACTAAAAGAGTCAGTTAATATTTCACCAAAAGCAACAGCTTTAGCCATAATAATATGCATCAAAGGACCACCTTGAATTCCCGGCATTACTTTGCTGTCAATTAGTTCTGACATCATTTTTGTTCTTCCGCTTTTTGGTGCAGTTATGCCCATTTTATTTTCGTAATCTTTTCCCATTAAAATAATCCCACCTCTTGGTCCCCTAAGTGTTTTATGTGTTGTTGATGTTACAACATCACAATAAGGCAGTGGATTATTAAGTAATCCTTTTGCAATCAATCCAGCAGGATGTGCCATATCACATACTAAGTAAGCTCCGATTGAATCAGCTATTTCTCTAAATTTTTTGTAATCCCATTCGCGTGAATAAGCACTTGCACCCATAACTATAACTTTTGGTTTTTCCTTTTTAGCTGTTTCGGCAATTAAATCATAATCCAGCATTTCTGTATTTTTATTTAAAGTATAACCAACAGCTTGATAAAGTTGACCTGAGAAATTGACTGGCGAACCGTGAGTTAAATGTCCACCATGAGCAAGGCTAAGTCCTAAAAATTTATCGCCAGGATTTAAAAGAGTCATTAACACAGCCATATTTGCTTGTGATCCACTATGTGGTTGAACATTTACATATTCAGCATTAAAAATTTTCTTTAGTCTTTCCCGAGCTAGATCTTCAGCCATATCAACATATTCGCAGCCACCATAATATCTCTTACCGGGATATCCTTCAGCATATTTATTGGTTAATATAGTTCCGGCTGCTTCTAATACACTTGGACTTACATAATTTTCACTGGCAATTAATTCTAGATTTTCTAACTGTCTGCTTGTTTCAAGTTCAAGTACTTTTGATATTTCATTATCGTTTATCAATTTTCAACCTTTAATATTTTTTAGCTATAATTTTAAGATACTAAGTTAACTATTTATATTTTTTTTATCTACAAAGGAAAAAGCTATTAATTTAAAACAAAAAAGGTTTCAAATAAAAATTTGAAACCTTTTTAAAACAATTAAAATATTAATCCATTACTGAACTGTAACGCTTCTTCCTATCCATCCAAATCCTTTACCGGTAATACTTATCGTTTGCCCCTTTTTATATCCTCTAAAGAAGTAATCTTCTTTAGTTGGTAAAGATGAAGACATTGCAGATATTCTCTCCCTTGCCTGATCAAGTGAAGGTTCAATATTTAAGGCTTGCCTATAGGTTTCAACTGCTAATAAATATACAAGTTTTGTTTCAAAATTAAATTTTTGTTGCCTAGCACTCATCTCGTATAATAAACCTTCATAAAATATTGGTAAGCCCCAGGATTTATCTAATTTATAAGCACTTCTATATTCACTTCTAGCACTTGAGAACATACCTCTGTCCTTATAAATAATTCCTAGATTAAGATGGTTCTCTTTTTTGTCAGGTTCTAATTCAATCAAAGTTTTATATGCTTCTTCAGCTTTATTCAAATCACCAATTTTTTGGTAAGCTGTTGCTAATTGTGTCCAGTAATTAATTGTTTTTGGCGCTTTGGAAACTAAGAATTCTAATCCTGAAATTGCTTTTTCATAATTGCTGGCTCTTTGGGCAATAGTAACAAATTTCCAAGCTTTACCTAAATTATCTTTATCCATTTTCCAGGTTTTTTCAGCAAGCGTAACAAGTTCATCAATATTTTCAACCATAGATTCTAATTGAGCATTCCATAAAGGGTTATCAGGTTCTTTTTCACTCAATTGAGTATAAATATCAATCGCTTTTACTTTATAATCGTTAGTATCATCAGCATTATTTTTATAAAACTGTCCTAGTCTGTTTATCCAGTATGTTGAAATATTAGGATCAGAATTAATTGCATCTAAATAATATTTAATAACTTTTTCATTACTTAATTTTAACCAAGTTTCCGCAACAAAAGCTTTCCTTGGTAAAAAGAAATTTTTTGAGTTAGGATTATATTTTAATGCAAGGTCATATACATACATAATTGTATCTTCAATTTCTTTTTTAAATTCGGGAGCAACTGTTGAAGAATCATGCATTTGCCATAGTATATCTTCTATTTTAAAATAGACCCATTTACTAAATTTTTCTGGATCTAAACTTAGTACTTTCCAACCGTAAGGCAGCGCACTTTTGAAGTCTTTATTTTTATAATATTCAGAAAAAAGGCTGTATTGTTCAAGAATATTAACTGAATCAATTACTGTTTTATTGTTATAGTTATTATGTAATGTATATGAATAATTATTATTAGTAAATGCAAATAATAAGACAACAATAATTAAAATATTTTTTACTATTTTTTTCAATGTTATACCTATAATTTATTTATAACTATCTTTCTCTTCTTAGGAACCATAATTCGCCTAAACTTAGGCCAACACTAAATTTAATTCTATTTTCTTTTATTAAATTTGAAGCTGTTGTTCCTCTCATAGAAAATTCTAATGCCAAATCTAATGAATTATTTTGACTTAATGGTAATGATAATCCTGTATTAAACGCCAATTGATTTATACCTTCACCATTAAATTCGTATAATGTCTTTTCATAACTTAAACCCAATCGCCAAACCATATGTTCCCTAATATATCCACCAACATTGTTCTGATTATCGTGCTCGATTCCAAAACTAAAGCGATATGAATTCCTTAAATTGTTGTCTTTATTGCCATTAAACGTATATTCTGTCCACTTCTGAGCAGTATAATCAAAGGTAAATAAATATTCTTTATTAATAATAAAACTCATACCAGCAAATATTCTAATTGGAATATGCATTTTAGTTTGTTCATTGGATAAAGTATCAATTCCAAGTGATGTAGTCCTTATCAATAACGTATCGGTATCAAGATCTGAAAAGAAATTTACTGAAAGACCTAAACGAAAATCTGAAAGAGATTTAGAAGAAAACATTTTTGCTATATCAGGACTGATAACACCAACTGTACCACCAAATCCACTAGGTCTTCTTTTATTATTGAATTCAGATTTACGAAATGAAACATTTTGAGGATATTCAAGCTTAGAATAATAGGTCATACTGCCAAAATAATAGTCCATAGTAAAACCTAAGCTTAAATCAAAAGGTAGTTTTAACGAAGTTCCTAAGAATAATTTTGAAAGACTTCCGGAACCTTCGTAAGTGGTAATAAAAGTTTCAGATGGATCAGAACTTGGAGCAGTAGTTTTTACATCTGTGTAACTAATATTTGAAAATGGCAGCAATCCCATTGACAAAGTTATACCGTTTGGCTGACTTATTGGAAACGCTAAAGTAACACCGTCAAATCCTCCGCTGCTATAAAATCCACTGTTAGTATTATCAGATATAAATAAAGAACTATAATTAGCACCAAACTCTGTTCTTGTGAGACTTATTTTAGTTAAACTTGCCGGATTAATAAAATTCAAATGATTTTCGTTTAGAACTGAAACTCCCAATCCTCCAAACCCTAAATTTCTTCCTGAATATGAATAAACCATTTCCCCTATACCATATCTAGTATAGTTAGAACTTGATTGAGAGAATATGCTTAATTGAGCCAGTAGTAATACTACTAATATTTTTATTTTATTAAACTTCATATTATTTTCTTGTTGTATAAATTATTTCTAACTTAGGTCTATCAGCAAAAACTGTAGTTCCGCTGCCTTTAAATACAAAGAGGTCTACTCCATTAATACCTACACTTGGAGATAATAAAAGACCTTCATTCTTCCCATTACCTATCCAATTTTGTACAAAAGTTGTAACCAATCCCTCATATCCATTTCCGGATGGAAATAAATTTTCTTGTGAAATAGTTGAATCAATAATTTTGTTTGTGCTATCTACAATGTTACTTACAAGAATTGCATCAACAATATTTGTTCCCTTAATAGTTAAAAGCGTATCCGTTTTTAGAATGAGTTTTGCTTTATTAATAATTGCATCACTAGGAATGGAAGAAACATCAAACCAGACTTTTGAATTTATAACAAGTCCGGATTGAACAGCTATATCTGTTGCTCCTATTGTTGGCAATGGGCCATCAACAACACTTACATCACCTTCGGGAAAATAAGTTAGAGTATCTGTATAAACACCTGATTTATTAATTACAACCTTTAATTCTGGTTGATAGATTGTAGAAGCAGTTTTAGCTCTAAAGCCAAATACTTTTTTAGAGGAAGCATCTGATTTTACATACAAACCTTTATTGGTTTTTAAAGTTGTATCTATAACTGATTGTAACCAAGTCTTAATCAGATTAGGATCCAAGTTAAATGTTTTGACTGAATCATTTAGGTTTAATAATGATGCAGAATTTGTTGCATCATAAGTTAATGAAGTAAGACTATCGGATGTAAAGCCAATAGAAGTCCAATCAGATGTAACATTATGAGCCGTTAAATTAAATGCCGCTGAACTATCACCCCATTGATAAGTATCTATTAGTCTTACTTTTGCCTCTGTAATTGTTGTAGCACCGGAGTTAATATCTGTTTTAAGTGAATCAGCTAACCCAAGTACAAATTTTATTAAAAATGATGCTTCTATATTATCTTTTTTTCCAACTAACAGGTTATCAGATGCACCCAGTGACACAACGGTTTTAAATGTTGAGGAAGTTTGAGCAACAGAATCTATTGTAGTGTTTAGTGTGTCTAATACAATAAAATCAGAATCTAACAAACCAATACCAAAGGTATTTGGTTCATCACTGCAAGATGGTATTTGAATAATGATAATTACTGCAAAGAGAAGTAGGAATATTTTTTTAATCAATTAAGACGCTCCAAAAAAATCATTTTTAATAAAATTACAAGATCCTAAAATATTTTGAGCAACAAAGCTTGGTAAATTATTTTGCATTTTCAAGGCTTTTAAAGATTTTTCCCCATTTCCGGTTTTAACCAAAATTGTTTTTACACCGGCATTTTTACCACATTCTATATCTGAGACCATATCGCCTATAAAATAAGATTTGGTTAAATCAATTTTATGTTTTTTAGCTGAATCTAAAACCATCAAAGGAGAAGGTTTCCTACATTTGCATTCTTCTTCATTATTATAATCTGGATGAAACGGACAATAATAAAAATCATCTATTTTTACATTAAAGGATTTTAACAATTCATTTATTTTATTATTTATATCTTCAACTATTTTATGTGTCAATAATCCTCTAGCAATTCCAGATTGATTAGAAATAACAATTAACTTAAAATTATATTCATTTTTTAATATTGAAAGTCCCTCTCCTGCACCAG
>PFGS01000032.1 GCA_002783525.1 Ignavibacteriales bacterium CG12_big_fil_rev_8_21_14_0_65_30_8
GTAAAGAAAAAATTGAAGGATAAAGGATTTGCAAGAGCTGTCAATAGGGAAGATATTATAAACGGAGCTGAAAATTTAGACATTCCCTTAGATGAGCATATTGCTTTTTGCATACAAGCAATGAAGAAAAACAAAGATTTATTGGGTTTATAACTGAAAAATTAAATAAATAATATTTTCATTTTAGCCTTGACTTATTATTAAATTGAATACTAAATTTAAGTATACAATTAAGGAGAATAGTATAAATATTTTTGCTACGGAATTATAATTCATTATTAGATATATTTTATATCGAATTCAAAAATTTATAGTAACATCTAACTCTAAAATGAATAGCAAAAAATTAATATTCTTTTTAATAGTACTTACCCCGTTTGTATTATTACCCCAACAGGATCTCAAGATCCTATCTTCTAATTCCAATTCATTGGTAGTTGAGTTTACTCCCAATTATTATGACACATCATCAATAAAAATAGGAAACAATAGATTTATTAAAGGTTTATTTACAGGTGGATATATTATAAATCCAGAAAATAATGGTGAGCCTGCAATATCTGTTAAATTTTTAAATATTGGTGTTCCATCAGAGTTTGGGAATACGTTAGAAGTATTAAATTCAGATTATATAGACTTAAAAGGTGAATTAATTCCTAAACCTCAAGTTATAAAAACCAATGGAGTGGATGATAACGTTTATCAAAAAAGTGAAACCTACTATAATTTTATTAGCTCGGAAGATCTGGTAACTTTTGGTGAATATGGTTTAGCTCGAAATTTAAGAACACAATCAATTATTATACATCCTGTAAAATTTAATGCTGCTTCAAGAAACATTAGACTATATACAAGAATAGTTTTTAGAATAAATTTTTCGCCGGTTAAATCATATTCATCACAACCTGTATCTGATCTTTTAGAAGGATCAATCATTAATTATAATGTTGCTAAGAATTGGAGTGCAAAAAATATATCATTAAAAAAATCTATTATTAATAGTGTACTTGCTACAGGTACTTGGTATAAATTTGAAACAAACTCGGAAGGGATTTACAAAATAACAAGAGATAAACTTTCAGAATTAGGAATTGATGCAAGTACTGTTGATCCCAGAACTATTAAAATTTATAATAATGGCGGTAAACTTTTATCAGAAAATTTGAATGATGCTAGACCTGCGGACCTGCAAGAAAATGCAATATATGTACAAGGAGAAAGTGATGGATCATTTGATAATAATGATTTCATACTGTTTTATGGTAGGGGAAATAACTTTTGGGAATATGATACAACTACTAAAAAATATAAGAGATATTTCCACCCCTATTCAAATACTAATTATTTCTGGATAACTTTTGGAGGACCTCAAGGTAAAAGAGTAGCTCAAAAAATTAGTAATAATGCCTTAACTTTTTTCCCTCAAGCAAGTTCAGTCGATTTTGCTTCTTTGGAAGAAGATAAAAAGAATATTGCTCAAACAGGAAGAATTTATCTTGGTGATGAATTTAATAGTTCAAATTTAGAACACAGTTATACGATTAAATTAGACGGAAGAATAGATACTTATCCAATTAACTATCTATATAGATTTGTAAATGCTTCATCTGATAATATTATATTGGATGTTACTGAGAATACAATATTAATTTCATCACAAAATCTTTTTGGTTATGGGTCTGCTAAATATATAGATGGAATTGGGTATATAAAAAATATAAGTTATTCGGGTACATTACTTGATAATAGAAGTGTTCTAAAATTTACCATAAATAATCCTACTTCAATTTCTACAAACGGATATTTAGACTATTATGAAATTACTTATCAAAAAGAATTAAAAGCTTTTAATGATAATCTTGTTTTTTATTCAAAAGATACAACAGCAAATATTCAGTATTCCCTAAATAGCTTCTCAAATTCAAATATTTTTGTCTTTGATGTAACTGATTATGCAAATGTTCAAATGATAACAAATCCAACTTTGGTAAGTGGTGGTCAGTTTGTTTTTCAAAGTAATGAGTTAAAAGATAATGTACATAAATACATAGCAGTTGGAGAAAATAACTATCAATTCAAAACTATTACAAATATAGTCCAAGCAGAAAATTCTAATGTACATGGTATTAGTGAGGGTGCTAAGTTTATTATTATTACACATAAAAACTTTGTAGACGCAGCAAACAGATTAAAAGAATACAGACAAAACCAAGCGCCAGTTAGAATCTCTACTATTATTATTGATATAGATGATATTTACGATGAATTCTCCGGCGGAAATGTAGATGTTACTGCAGTTAGAGATTTTCTAAAGTATGCCTTTTCAAATTGGAATATTACTCCTGAATATGTCTTATTTATGGGTAAAGGAACATATGATCCTAAAAATGTTGAAGGATTAAATAATAATTTTGTTCCCGCTACAGAAACTTTAGAATCACTTTCACTTATTCCATCATTTACTTCAGATGATTACTATCTAAAAATTGTTGGGGATGATTCCTTTGTTGATCTTGCATCAGGACGAATGACAGTAAGAACTACTGAAGAAGCCAACAATATTATTGATAAAATAATTGAATATGAAAATAGTACATCCACAGGTGTGTGGAAAAATCTTATTACTTTAGTTTCTGATGATGGTTTTACATCAACTACCTATGAAGGAGCTGAACATACAGCACCATCTGAGATTTTAGGGAATAATTTTATACCACCATCATTTGATAAAAATAAAATTTATATGGCAAATTATCCGGTTGAATTAACTAGCTCTGGTAGGAGAATGCCTGATGTAAATAAAGCAATTATTGATGCAATAAATAATGGAACTTTAATTCTAAATTATGTTGGTCATGGTGCACCTGATCTATGGGCTCATGAAAATGTTTTTATTCAAAGTACTACAATCCCTCAACTTCATAATAAAAAATATTTCTTTTTAAGTGCAGCTACTTGTGATTTTGGTTATTATGATATTCCTGATTATCAAAGCTCTGCCGAAGAATTGTTATTTTTAAAAAATGCTGGAGCAATTGCTGCTTATACTGCATCAAGATTAGTCTATTCTTCGCTTAATCATTCTTTAATGTATCAGTTGTTTAATGATTTGTTGAATACACCAAAAGATACATTAAATTTAAGTATACCAATAGGAAAAGCTAATTTCTTAACCAAACAGATATTCCATGGTACTAACGATCAGAAATATCATATATTTGGCGACCCTACTTTGAGATTGGCTATCCCACAGTACCAGGCAAAGATTGATTCAATTAATAGTCAGAATGTTGCTGCTTCTACAAGTATACAAGTAAAAGCTTTAAGTAATACAAATATTAATGGAGAAATAAAAAAAATAGATGGAACAACCTGGAGTGATTTTAACGGGGAAGGTTTACTAACGGTTTTTGATTCTGAAAGAAATGTTCCAATTCCATCTATAAATAATTACCCAATGACATTGCAAGGAGGTGTAATTTTTAGGGGAAGAATTTCTATAAGTAATGGTAAGTTTGCTACTAACTTTATTGTTCCAAAAGATATCTCCTATGAAAATAAAAATGGGAAAGTTCAGCTTTATTTTACAGGAGAAAATATTGATGGTATTGGTTTTACAAATAAAGTAATTGTAGGTGGAACAGATACAACAACTATTAACGACGGGGAAGGGCCGGTTATTGATATTTTTTATGATAATTTAAATTCAAGAAATAATGCTCTGATAAGTCCTAATTCAAAACTAATTGTTAATCTTTCTGATAATACAGGGTTAAATACAACCGGAACTGGAATTGGACATAAATTGGAAGGGATCTTAAATGACAATGAGAATTCTCCAATTGATTTTACAAATTATTTTACGAGTGATTTGAACTCTGGAGGTAAATCAGGACAAATTAATTATATATTTAATAACTTAGAACCTGGAGATTATAAAATTAGAATAAAAGCCTGGGATGTATTTAATAACAATTCTAGTCAGGAAAGCTTTTTCAGTGTTGTATCTCAGAATGAGTTATTGATTAGAAATGTATATAATTATCCTAATCCATTTGGTTCAAATACTACTTTTACTTTTCAACAGAATTTAAATACATTTTTAGATGTAAAGATTAAAATATTTACAGTTTCTGGAAGATTAATCAGAAATATTGAAAAAAATAATATAAGTGATAAATTTGTGACTGTTGCTTGGGATGGCAGAGACCAAGATGGTGATATGATTGCAAACGGCACTTATTTATATAAAATAATAGTTAAAACTGCAGATGGAGCATTTAATAAAAGTGTACTAGGTAAATTAGCAATAATAAGATAGGTATGATTATTGTACTTTTATAGTAATTAATGTAAAATATTGATAAATAAATAAGAATATAAACATTGTGTTAAAATTAAGTGTATCATTTTAACACTTTAAATTGGAGGAAAGGTTATGAGATTTATAATTAAAATTGTTTTGATTGCGGCTTTAGTTGGTATACTGCCAAAAGGTATTTATGCACAGGGTGGTGAAACTGGAGTAGCATTTCTTTTGTTAGCACCAGATTCAAGAGCTGGAGGTATGGGTGAAGCTGGAACTGGACTTGCTGATAACTCAGCAGCTATATTTTGGAACCCGGGTGGTATTGGATTTTTAGATGGTACTGAAATTAGTATTACACATAGTAATTGGTTACCACAATTTAATCTAGATCTTTTCTATGATTACCTAACCTACCGCCAATACGTTGAAAGTTTAAATGGAAGTGTAACAGCTAGTATTACATATATGAATTTTGGTGAATTTGTTAGAACCGGGCCTGATGATCCAACTCCATTAGGTACATTCAATGCTTTTGATGCAGCTCTTACTTTAGGTTATGGTACTAAAATTTCTGATAATATGGGTTTAGGTTTCAACTTCAGATTAATTCATAGTAGATTATCTGATCAACCTACTTCTTTGGAACAAGGAACTGGAACTGCAACAACAATAAGTTTTGATGTTGGCTGGATGTGGAGACCGGATCAATTTGATATCCCTTTTTTAGGTGATTTAAGTAAGAAGTTTAGTCTTGGAATAAATTTGAGTAATTTAGGACCAAAAATTAATTATATTGATCAAGCACAAGCTGATCCAATTCCAACAAATTTAAGGCTTGGAATGGCATTCCAATTATTCCATAATGATTTTAATTCTCTTATTTATACTTTTGATATGAGTAAATTATTGGTTGATAGGGATAGTTCTGTATCAGAAAGTTTCTATAAAGCTATTTTTTCTTCCTGGACTAAAAAACCTGTATTCAGATCTATAGATTATTCAATGGGGCTTGAATATACATATGGTACACCGGGAGATTTCCTATTTTCATTAAGAACAGGTTTCTTTTATGAAGATCCTTCATATGGTAACAGAAAATTTGTAACTTTTGGTGCAGGTATTCGCTATGATATTTACGGGTTTGATTTTAGTTATATAACAACATCAATCTTCAAAGGCGGCTCAAACCATCCGCTTTCTGATACTCTAAGATTTAGTGTAGCAATTGGTTGGGGCAGTGTACAAAATAAAACTGTGGGATTGCCTAGAGGAATTTAAACCTTTATGCTAAAATATTTTCTTTCACTATTATTAGTAGTTTTTGGATTGGGCAGCATGTCTGCCCAATCTTTTATTAATTATACGCAAAAAATTCAATCTAATATTACTTCTAATAATATTTTCTCATCGGATACTTTGAAGATACTTGCTGTAATGGCTGATTTTCAGATTGATAAAGATGAAGCAACTTTTGGTAACGGAAGTTTTGGAAGTATTTATTCAAAAGATTATGGTAATTCTATAATCGATCCCTTACCACACGACAGATCATATTTTGAAAATCATTTGGAATTTGCAAAAAATTATTACCAACAAGTTTCAAAAAATAATTTAGTAATTAAGTATACAATTCTTCCTAATGTTGTCACTGTTTCAAAGACAATGAGGAATTATTCACCTCCAAGAAATTCCGATGATTTTACAAACCTTGCTAACTACTCACAAGAAGTTTGGGAGTTAGCCAGTACAACTAATGCAGGAATAAATTTTAGCGATTATAATCTGTTCATAATTTTTCATGCCGGTGTTGGTAACGAAGTAACTTTACCCGGAAGTCTTGGTATTGAAAAAGATATTCCTTCCATCTTCTTAAGTAATAAATCATTAAAGAAAATACATGGGCAATCATTTGAAGGATTTACTTTAAGTAACAATTCTTTTAAAATACCTAATTCAATGATAATGCCAGAGACAGAAAGCAGAGAAAGCGAAAATATTTTAGGTACAACACTTGTAGAACTATCTTTTAATGGTTTATTAGTAGCTAATATTGGTAGCTTTATTGGGTTGCCGGATCTATTTAATACAAGCACAGGCGAAAGTGCTATTGGTAGATTTGGTCTAATGGACGGAGAATCTTTTTTTAGTTTTAGAGGATTATTTCCACCGCAGCCTTCTGCTTGGGAAAAAATTAAATTAGGATGGGCTCAACCTGTCAGTATTTCGCCAGGGAATTATGATATCAATCTAATTACTGATATCGCTTCAACAATTTCAGACACAGTAATTTTAAAAGTCCCAATTACATCTAAAGAATATTATCTAATAGAAAATAGAAACAGAGATGCCAGAAATGATGGTGCAATAGTAAAATACATAAGTGGCAGTGATACTCTGCAAAAAATATTTACTAAAGATGATTTTGGTTTTAATAATTCAGATGTTGATTCTTTATCCGGTGTTTTAATTAGTTTGGATGAATATGACTGGGCATTACCTGGTAACGGTATTTTAATTTGGCATATTGATGAAAATATTATTAA
>PFGS01000175.1:0-5179 GCA_002783525.1 Ignavibacteriales bacterium CG12_big_fil_rev_8_21_14_0_65_30_8
TACCTATTTCTGATACTTTTGAACAAGCTGATATAAGCAGCAATCATACTGAAACATCAAACACAAAAGAGGTTGTAAGAAATGCAATTTCAAAACTACCTGAAAAATTGAAAATACCACTTTTATTGAAAGATATTGAAGGTTTCAGTTATCAGGAAATAGCAGATTCTGTGCAATGTGAAATTGGTACTGTAAAATCAAGAATTTTTAGAGCTCGGGAAAAACTTAAAACAATCTTAGAGCCGTATAAGTCGGAGATATTTAAATGAAAAAGAATATAAATAATAATTATGAACTTCTGTCAGCATATCTGGATGGAGAAGTTTCATCAGAACAAATAAAGGAAATTGAAAATAAATTATCCGAATCATCTTTACTTAGAGATAAACTTGCAGAATTAAAAAGACTTAAAGAAATTACAAATTCTTCTTATAGTCCTCCACCTGAGTCTCATTATTTTGAAACAGTATTAAATCAAAAAATAAATGAAGAAAGAAAATTCAGGAGAAGATTAAAAAGTTTTATGCCTGCATACGGATTATTTGCATTAGCAATTATAGTAATTCTACTTTTAAAAATTGAACCGATTGTTTTTGATAATTCTATACATAATAGAGATGCAAGATATGCCGGAACTTACAATAATAATTTAAAGCCACTTTTGTTTGCAGCAAATTTATCTAACGAAGACATATTTAATTTTGCTTTTTATAAAATGCTTCCTCTTGATAATAAAAACAAACAATATTTACAATTAGGAACAGACAAAGAAGGGAAGGAATATTTTGAGATCAAAAAAGATCCTTTGCAAATCCAAAAAAATAATTTAGAAAAGTTTACACTTGCATTAGGATTGAATGAAGAACAAAAACTTGAAGTTGATTCAATAATAAAAGTTTATGCTGATGAGCTTCAAGAACAAATTTTAGTAAATGATAAAAACACACTTGCCGTGAGCCAGAATCTCTTTGATTATAACAGAGCACTTGCTGCAGAGCTTTTAACTTTTGCCGCAAAAGCAAATAAAAGCAGTTTTAGAAAAATTATGCCTGCAGGATTAACAATTGTTGAAAATAAAAGTACTCCTATTGTTATTAAAGAAATAAAATCAAAGAGCAGCAGCCCAACCCATAATTTTGTCTTTTTCAACAATGATTCAATTTTTACTAAACCATATACCGTAGACAAAGAAAAAATTAAAAATGAGATAAAGTTTTATAACGCAAATAGAAATAGCCAGGTAAATGAATTTATAAATTATGAAGTTAATGTTAATTTAGACAGCAACTTAGCTAAAATTAAAAAGTATAAATATTTTAATGACAGCTTGTTTGTTCTTTTTGATTCAAATTCATTTAATATTAAAGTCCACGTTTTACCAAAAGTAGATATAGATTTTCCAAATATGGACAGTATTTTTATTGAGCTGGATAAAGCCAGAGAAAATTTTAATGAATTTTCGTTTCACTTTCAAAAAAATCTACCTAAGATCAAAGGTAACATTAAATTCAAATATTCTGATTCCTTGCATAACTACCTTTATGATATCGAAAAAATTAAAGTTGATTCAATACTAGAAAATACTTTCAAACAATTAGATTCATTAAAAATTAAAAATAATTTCAATTTTCAGTTCAATAATGATTCACTTGATATATTAATTAAAAAATTACCTGAATTATATAAAAATAATGAATGGTTTGATAACAAAAACGAAGTCAAAAAGCTTAAAAAGGAAATTGAAGAATTGAAAAAAGAAATGAAAGAAATGAAGAAGAAATTAAATGAAAAACCACAGAAAATAAAAACTTAAAATTCAATTCAAAATCAATAATTTTGGAACTATTTAAGTGAAAAATTCATACACTTAATTCCTCTGCTATCCCGTAAATATTCCGCTCATACCACTTCTCTTTACTATAAATACCCTTTAATTTATATTTTTGTTATTATGAATGGTAATCTTTGGCAAAAAGTGAATTTTGTAATATAGAAAATTTAAAATTTTTGGAGAAAAATATGACTGAGTTTAATACCTCAATAAAAAACATTGGAGATGTAACTGTAGTTTATTTAAATGGATTTTTAGATGCTCATACTGCACCGGTATTAGAAAATACATTTTCTGATTTAGTTGAACAAAATAAATTTAAATTGGTGGTAAATCTAAAAGATCTGATTTACATCAGCAGTGCCGGACTTGGTGTTTTTATGGCATTTATAGAGAAGATGAGAGAAAATAAAGGGGATATAAAATTAACATCGATGAATGAAAAAGTGTTTAATATTTTTGATTTGCTAGGGTTCCCCCTGCTATATGAAATATTTGACAATGAAGAAGATGCTGTAAAAAAATATGGTGGAGAAAAAAAATAGAATGAGCAATTTCGGTAATACAAATAATAACAAATTAGTTGTCAAAAGCAGTACAGCAAATTTAATTACTATCCGAAAATTTATTAATAATAAAGCCTCTTTATTTGGTTTCTCAAAGGATGAAATTGAAGATATAGTACTTTCTGTGGATGAAGCTTGTACTAATATTATAGAACATTCCTATAATTCCAAACCAAATTTTGATATTGAAATATCAGTTACTTTTTCAAAAAATAAATTTATTGTTAAAATAGTTGACTATGGAGAATCATTTGAGCCGAACTCATTAAAAGATATGGACATTGAACTTTACCGTAAACAAAGAAGAGTAGGAGGTTTAGGAGTTTATCTAATGAAAACTTTAATGGATGATGTAAAATATACTTCTGTAAAGAATAAATATAACCAAGTACTTTTAACTAAAAAATTAGCACAATAAAAATGACTGCTACAGACGGTTTAAAAATAAAAAGAAATTTAAATGCACTTGTTGAGTTTAGCAAAGCTGTAAACTCAAGCCTGGAATTAAAATTTATTCTTAACAATGTATTACTTACCTGTATGGGTAAATTTTTTGCAACAAAAGGTGCAATTGCTATTAATGAAAAAGGAAAATTTAAAATTATGGTTACCAAAGGTGTTGCAAAAGATTTTGAAGACAATTTTCCTATCCTGACCCTAAAAGATGTAATTGATGAGAATGGAACAATTAAGAACATTACAGAATTCGGAACATTTGTATTCTCTGAATTAATTCAGGCTTCTGATAAAAACCTTGGTTTAATTTTTCTTGGAGATAAATTAAATAAAACACCCTATTCTGTTGAAGATCAGCAGTTTTTAAGAACCATTCTTAATATTTCTGCAACGGCAATACAAAATTCAATGGTTATAAACGAGCTTAAAAAAGTGAATAAAAATCTGGATACTAGAATTAATAGATTAAATTCGTTGTTTGAGTTGAGTAAAGAGTTTGGTCTGTTTGCAGATTCTGCTAAAGTTGCAAAACTTTTGGTCTATTCCATTATTGGTCAATTTATGATAGCAAAATATGCTGTTGTCATTTTTGAAAATGATGATATAAATATAATAGAGAATAAATTTCCATCTGACGAATTAAGAAAATATTTGGATAAAAATGAATATGAGAAAATTGACTCGGCAATTGGAGCAGAAAAATTAAAAAGTAAGTATAACTCTCTATACAATTTAGGCGTAGAATTAATTGTCCCGATGCAGATACAAGGTAAAACTAAAGGGATAATATTATTGGGTGGAAGAGTTAACAAACAACAATATATCAGCAATGATATAGAATTTATTTATTCAGTCGGAAGTTTAGCAATAATTTCAATAGAAAATAAAAGATTGTTCCAGGAAGAATTAGAAAAACATAAACTTGAAGAAGAATTAGATCTTGCCAGAGATATACAAAAAAATCTTTTGCCGCGAAATATAAAACAACTTAATAATTTTGAAATAGCTGCTGAAAATATATCATCCAAACAAGTGGGCGGTGATTATTTTGATGTTATACAACAAAATAAAGATAATTGCT
Source organism: Ignavibacteriales bacterium CG12_big_fil_rev_8_21_14_0_65_30_8 (assembly GCA_002783525.1). Classification (GTDB taxonomy): domain Bacteria; phylum Bacteroidota; class Ignavibacteria; order Ignavibacteriales; family Ignavibacteriaceae. The sequence continues at coordinate 3,935 of PFGS01000175.1, forward strand.
ACATAGCTATTGCAGATGTATCAGGCAAAGGGGTTCCGGCTTCATTATTAATGGCTAACTTACAGGCATTTTTAAAGTCAGTTTGTAAGCAAGAGATAAGTCTTGTAGAAGGCACGTCAATGATAAATGATCTTATCTCAGAAAATGTTACAGGAGGAAAATTCATTACTTTCTTCTGGGCATCGTTAAATGATAAAGATAAAACAATTAGTTATGTAAATGCTGGTCACAATCCTCCACTGCTTATAAGAGACAAGAAAATTATAAGACTAGAAAAAGGTGGAATGATACTTGGCGTAATGAAAACAAAATATCCATACTTAACAGAAACAATTCAATTGCAAAAAGATGATTTACTTGTTTTATTTACAGATGGGATAACTGAAGCTATGGATAAAGGTCAAAATGAATATTCAGATGAAAGACTTGATGATTTGGTTAAAACATTGGGAGATAGATCCGCCAAAGAAACTTTAAGCGCTATTCAAAAAGATGTTAAGAAATTTACTTTAGGTGCTGTTCAATCAGATGATATGACTTTACTTATTATTAAAGTTAAATAGATATTTTAAATGAATACAATTCAGGCAATATATCATAAGCATAAAGCGAAGTTATTTTCGCTTTTAACACTGATAATACTTTTTGCAGCTGTGTTGAATATCTATTATGTATTGGAGGTAAACATAACTTCTAATGATGAATGTCTGTGGGTGCCTAAAAAAATTAATTCTGATAGCAGTGCTGTCTTTTTTAATCTTGTAAAAGTAGATGGTGTTACCTGGAATGCCGGTATAAGAAATGATGACCAATTATTAAAAATTGATAACATTCCTATAAAAACTACAATGCAGGCTCAGTTAATTTTGAATAAATTTAAAAGCGGGGATTACGCAGATTATACTTATTTGCAAAAAGGTAAAGTAATTAATACGAAAGTACTGATTAAAAAATTACTCGATGTAGGAGATCTTGCCTTTTCTCTATTTGGATTAATTTGGTTTTTAATAGGATATTTAGTGTTATCTTCAAAACCAAATGGACTGATCCAGAAATTGTTTTATGCCGTAGGTGCGGCAACAATTTTAGCAGGTTTGCAGGTAATACTTAAATCATTTACCTATGCTGATGTTTATGGACAGCAATCTTTACCATTTGTAGCAAGTATTTCATTTTTTTGGTCAATAGGTTATTCATCTTTACCTGTTCTTGTTATTTATTTCTTCTGGGTTTTTCCCAAACCTT
>PFGS01000175.1:5278-6874 GCA_002783525.1 Ignavibacteriales bacterium CG12_big_fil_rev_8_21_14_0_65_30_8
CACAGAAAATAAATATCTTCGCTTTTCAAAAGTTTATAAAATTTATTTCAATATTAGTTTCTATTAGTTATGTATTAGGATGGATATCACTTATAGCTAATTACAGAAGGTTAAAAAATAAAAATGAAAAAAGACCTGTATTAATAGTATTGATAGCATTTACAATAGCATTAATTGCAAATGTTTATACTTCTACAATTGCACCAACACTGGCAGACACTGTTTTTAATTCACCTGAATATTATACACCAATCATTCTAATCCTTTTAATCCCTCTTGCTTTCGGTTACTCAATTTATAAGTATCAATTGATGGATGTGAGCATTGTTGTAAAAAATACAATTACTTATGGAGCCGCTACAATTTCTTTAGCAGGTGTTTATTTCTTTTTAATATATGTAATGGGTCAAAGTATTAGCCAGGCAATTGGAACTGAATATCAAGGACTAATTGCCGGAGTTTTGTTTGTAATTTTTGCTGTTATTTTTCAATCAACAAAAGATAAGTTTCAAGAATTTATTACTGAAAAATTTTATCCTGAACAATTTGCTTATAGAAAAGTACTTGTAAAATTCAGCTCTGATGTAACTACGCTTGTAGGGTTGGATAATATTTTAGAATCAATGACAAACACATTTGTTGATGGATTGAAGATCAGCAAGTTTGGAATCTTAATAAAAGATATTAAAAACGGTGATTTTACTTTAATGAAAAGTGTTGGCATTGAAAATACTAATTTAAAAATAAACAGTAAAAATCTATCATATTTTATTGAACAAAGAAGTCTTGTTTCTAATAATTTTGTAATTGATAAAGAAAATTTTGAATTAGTCTTTCCTAAAATTGCTGACACTTTAATATCTGAAGGTATTTATACAATTATACCAATGACAGTGAAGTCTAAAAATGTAGGTTTACTATTATTTGGATTAAAGCATTCTGGTGCGCAATTTGCTGGCAAAGATCTTGAATTACTTTGTGCAACTGCAAATCAGTCTGCAATTTCTATTGAAAATGCAAGACTTTATAAATCAGAAACTGAAAAACTAAAAATAGAAAAAGAACTGGATTTAGCACGCAACATTCAGCAAGGACTTTTACCCAAATGTTTACCTGAAGTTGATGGATTAGATGTATGTGGAGAAATGATACCTGCAAGTAGAATTGGTGGTGATTATTATGACCTTATTCCTGTTGAAGGAGACAAGTCAAAATTATATGTTATTATTGGAGACGTATCAGGAAAGGGACTGCCTGCATCCTTATATATGACCAAGGTTCAAACAATGATACAATTTGCTTGTACATCTGATAAATCACCCAAAGAAATATTATCAGAAATTAACAGAAAATTTTATGCTTCTATTGAAAGAAATTCTTTTATTACTATGTCAATTGGTCTTTTTGATTATAATAAAAAGACATTGACTTTTTGTCGTGCAGGTCATATGCCTTTGTATGTTGCAAAAGACGGAAGTATAAAAAAATATCAAAGTCAGGGGCTTGGTGTTGGCCTTGATAACGGAAAATTATTTGAGAAATTTTTAGTTCAGGAAGAAATACCCATAAGTAGTGGTGAATCATTTGCATTCTTTT
>PFGS01000107.1:0-4921 GCA_002783525.1 Ignavibacteriales bacterium CG12_big_fil_rev_8_21_14_0_65_30_8
AAACTTTGACAAAATTGGAGACTTTAAAATCTCTGAAGATGATTACGGAAATTGGAAAGCTAATTTGAAGGAAGAACAATAACCAGACACAAGCCGGTTATCTTATTGTCTATTGAAACACCAGAGATATGTTTAGATATAAAGTATTAAATGAAGTGTATTTATACAGACTAAATGCTAATGATGCTTTTGTTGAAACTAATAAGATGACTTTGTTGAAATAATTTTTAAATTGAGTCATATTATTAATTACAAAGGAATTTTATGGACTCGATTAAGAATATAGATTTTACAAAAAAGCAATTATCTCTACTAAAAGAAACAGATTTTTTACTCACAAAGATTAATATTATTGAAAAGGTAAATTCTCTTTTTGTTAAGACAAAAAAAGAATTACTTCAAGCAACTAAAAAGTCCAATTTCAACTTTCCAAATAAATTAGAGCTAAAGAAATGTAAAATATCAAAAGGTGAATATTACAGAGGACTTCCATACTTGGTGCTAGACTGCCCTGCTCATTTCTCAGATAAAAATATTTTTACTTTTAGGACTATGTTTTGGTGGGGTAATTTTTTCAGTTCCACTTTACATCTGCAAGGAGAATCTCTAGAGAAATACAGAAATTATTTAGTTACTAATTTGGACAATTTATTGAATAAAGAAATTTATATCTGTATAAATACTACCCCTTGGGAATATCATTATGAAAAAGATAATTATGTACTTTTAGATAATTCCCACAAACCATTCATTACAAAATGTAACTTCTTAAAACTCAGCAAAAAAATAGAATTAGAAAATTGGTACTTACTCACAGATTTTTCAAAAGAATTTTTAGAGTTGCTGCTAACTAACTTAAAATAGATATTTCAGTTTGGTTTGTCATTTCTAACGAAGTGAGAAATCTTTCACTAAAATCAAACAAAAAAGGTATCTCCTCATTTCAATCGTCGATATGACATTGTAATACTCTTACTTCATCTTTAGTACTACAAAGGTGACATCGCACGTCTTCGTCCTTCGGACTTCGCCGAGGCTTTCTTTTCTTTTGGTTATTGTTTCTAAATCTTTTCAAAAATAAGGAAGAAACTGTAGAAGTAGAATTCATTTAAAATAAAAACGGGTAGAAGAATTATTCCTACCCGTTTTTTCTATAAATTTATATTACTAATTTATCACATTTCATCAATAATCTTATTAAATGTTTCACTCGGACGCATAACTGAATTTGCCGTCTTATCATCCGGTACATAATATCCGCCTAAATCAACTGGTTTACCCTGCACAAAGAGTAAATCATCTACAATTTTGTCTTCGTTAGCTTTTAGTTCACTATATATTTTTGTAAACCTTGCTTTCATTTCGGCATCTTTATCCTGTTCAGCTAGCGCCTGTGCCCAGTAAAGTGAAAGGTAAAATGAACTTCCACGGTTATCTATTTCACCTACTTTACGTGAAGGCATTCTTCCGTTTTCAAGATATTTCCCAATAGCAATATCTAGTGTTTCGGCCAATAATTTTGCTTTTACATTACCTGTTTTATCTGCGATCATTTCTATTGAAGGAACAAGTGCACAATATTCTCCAAGCGAATCCCATCTTAAATGATTTTCTTTAAGCAACTGCTGTACGTGTTTTGGAGCTGAACCGCCGGCACCTGTTTCAAACAACCCGCCACCATTTAACAGAGGTACAATTGAAAGCATCCTTGCGCTTGTTCCCAGTTCAAGAATAGGAAAGAGGTCTGTTAAATAATCACGAAGAATATTGCCTGTTACTGAAATTGTGTTCAGCCCTTTTCTTGTTCTTTCAAGTGTGTACTTCATCGCTTCAACAGGTTCCATTATTTTTATTTCAAGTCCGGTTGTATCGTGTTCCGGTAAATATTTGTTTACTTTTGCAATAATTTCCCTATCGTGAGCCCTGTTTTCATCTAGCCAGAAAATAGCAGGTGTTGAAGAATTTCTTGCCCTGGTAACTGCAAGTTTAACCCAGTCTTTTATCGGTTCATCTTTAGCCTGGCACATTCTGAAGATATCGCCGGTTTCAACTTTCTGTTCGAGTAAAATTTTTCCTGCAGAATTTACAACACGTATAACTCCTTCACCTACAGCTTCAAAAGTTTTATCGTGTGAACCGTATTCTTCTGCTTTCTGCGCCATCAAACCTACGTTTGAAACTGCACCCATTGTTGAAGGATCAAACTGCCCTTTCTCTTTAGCGTCTTCTATTATTGTCGCATAAATAGTAGCATAGCAGCGGTCTGGAATCATTGCAATGCAATCCTGTAGTTCATCTTTTTTATTCCACATTTTACCACCGTCGCGTACTACGTTAGGCATTGAAGCATCAACAATTATATCATTGGGAACATGCAGGTTGGTTTTTCCTTTTCTTGAATCAACCATTGCAAGTTCAGGCTGGTATTCATAAACCTTGTTAATGTCGGCTTCAATTTCTTTTCTTTTATCTTCAGGAAGTTTTTGAAGTTTTTCGAGAACATTCATTAAACCGTTATTTACATTCGCACCTATTTCCTTCAATGTATCTGCATGTTTATCAAGTGCTTCTTTGTAATAAACATAAACAGCGTGACCGAACATTATCGGGTCAGAGATTTTCATCATAGTAGCTTTTAAATGTAGTGAAAGAAGTACACCGTCTTTTTTTGCTTCTTCAATCTGTCCCGCATAGAAATTTCTCAGTTCTTTTACGTTCATCACTGTAGTATCGATAACCTCGCCTTCCAGAAGTTTAAGATTTTCTTTTAAAATAGTGGTATTACCACTTTTATCTACATACTCTATTTTAACTGTGTCAGCTTTATCGAGTGTAAGTGAGGTTTCTGAACCGTAAAAATCCTTCTGGTTCATATGTGTTACTCTTGTTTTAGATCCTGATTCCGGCCATGGTTTCATCATTTTATGAGGATGCTTTTGGGCGAATTTTTTAACTGATGCAGCTGCACGCCTGTCGGAGTTACCTTCTCTTAAAACGGGATTCACAGCTGAGCCTAAAACTTTTGCAAATCTTTCTTTTAATTTTTTTTCTTCATCGGTTTTTGGTTCATCAGGATAGTCAGGAATTTTATATCCTTTTTCCTGTAACTCTTTAATTGCATTGTGAAGCTGTGGAATTGATGCGCTGATGTTCGGAAGCTTAATAATATTTCCATCAGGTGTTTTAGCAATGTCACCAAGTTCTGCAAGGTAGTCAGGAATTTTTTGTTCTTCTGTCAGGTATTCAGGAAAGTTTGCTATTATTCTTCCAGCAAGAGAAATATCTTTTGTTTCAAATTCAATACCGGTATTTTTTGAAAATGATTTTACGATTGGCAGCAAACAGTATGAAGCTAAAGCCGGTGCCTCGTCAACTTTTGTCCATCTAATTTTTGATTTCATTATCTTTCCCCATTATAGGTTTAATTGTACAATAAATATATAAAACATCAACAATAATACTGATTTTTGGTTAATTATTAAAGAAAAGGTTAAGGAAGAAATATAAGAGGTTTTAATAAAGAAAATGACTGCTCGGTGGCTATGACAATGATAGATATCATTAAAAATTATTTTATTTCAGTAAAATCATTTTTCCCTTCTGTATAATACCGGTTATAAGTGATAAATAAAACTTCCGAGCAAGGAAAAGGTAAGTCTGAAGAAATTAAAAAATTTAGTTAATCAACAAAAATTAGAGAAAACACAATAAATGTTAACCAGCTTATTAACCACCCCAAACATATAAACACTAAAAATATTACTATTTCGTAAGATTTTATCCAGTTTATAATTTTATGTCTAAGTGAAGTTATTGACATATTATTCTCCTTTTATAAAAATAACAGCAAAAAATAAACCAATTAAAAACATTTAAAATGAATTAAATTTTATTCATCTTTTCTGAAACTTGAGAATGCATCCAAATTTAGTTCCATTAACAAGAAATAGATAAACAAACTTGAATAAATATAACGTTTTTGATTTACATTTTATTGAATAAAAGATTATAAATAAATCAAAATAAAATATTAAATTTGTAATTCTTCTTGGCATTTTTTTTGCCATAATTAAGAAAATTTTAATAATTGAAATAAGAAGGTATTATATGAAAAAATTAATTTTGCTCGTTCCTGTTATTCTATTAATTTCTTTATCAGCCTGTTCAGAAAATCCAAAAGATAAACCTGAAACTGAAAAACAAATTAACACACCATCTACAATACATGAGGTTATTGTAAATGAAAAAATGGATGCAGGAACCTACACATATATTAATGTTACAGAAAAGGATAGGACTTATTGGATTGCAGTTACTAAAATGGAGGTAAATAAGGGTGATACATTGTTTTACTCACAAAGTATGGAAATGAAAAATTTTGAGAGCCAAGCATTAAATAAAACTTTTGACTCAATATTGTTCATTGATAAAATTTCAACTCCTGAAAAACCAGCAAGTATTGTCCCTCATCCAGAGATTAAACCTGCTGAAAAAACTGAAGTTAAAGTTAACAGACAAAAAGGGAGCATTACAATTAAAGATCTTTTTGCAAATAAAAATTCTTATAAAGGTAAAATGATTATAGTAGAAGGTAAAGTAACAAAATTAAATAAAGAAATTATGCATCGTAACTGGATACATATTCAAGACGGTACCAATTTTAATGGTGATTACGATCTTTTAATTACAAGTAATGATTTGGTAACAGTTGGTTCGTATGTAATAATGGAAGGAGTTGTTGCAACTGATAAGGATTTTGGTGCTGGTTACAAATATCCAATTTTAGTAGAAAATGCTATACTAATTAGGAAAAACAAATAAAGATTAATTTATCTCAAAAAAAAAGCTGTTATAAATTTTAACAGCTTTTTTCATTTTAAATAATTTGTTAATTATTTTTTATAGTATTTGCACCAACAAC
>PFGS01000107.1:5018-6798 GCA_002783525.1 Ignavibacteriales bacterium CG12_big_fil_rev_8_21_14_0_65_30_8
GTTGCTTGCCCAATTCTTGCCATTAATTTATATGCAATATTTCCAGCATTAAGGTCAGGGAATACTAATACATTTGCTCTGCTTTTTAAATTACTGAATGGGAAATCTTTTTTAATTAATTCCGGCATTATTGCTGTATCTGCCTGCATTTCACCATCAATAATTAAATTAGGTTTTTTCTCTTTAACAATTTTTACAGCTTGTTGAACTTTTCTTGATTCAGGTGACAACGAACTACCAAAATTACTGAATGAAAGCATTGCAACTTTAGGTATGATATCAAAACTTTCAACTGTCTCAGCAGTTGAAATTGCAATCTCTGCTAATTCTTCTGCATTTGGATTTATATTTACAGTAGTATCTGCAAAAAAGAAAACATCATTTTTAGCTATAATAATATAAAGACCTGAAACTACTTTAAATCCATCCCTAACTCCAATGCACTGAAGTGCTGGTTTTATTGTAGTCGGATAGTGTGCATTCAAACCACCAATATAAGCATCAGATTCACCTGCATCTATCATCATCGGACCGAAATAATTAGGCTTGTACATTAATTGTCTAGCTTCCAACAAAGTAACACCTTTTCTTTTTCTATTTTCAAAATATCTTTGGGCATATATTTCCCTTTTCTCGCTCTTTGTTGGGTCAATAATTTCAATTCCATTTTTTTCATAACCTAATTCATCTAAAATACTATGAATAACTTTTTCATCACCCAATAATATTGGTTTGGCAATTTTATCAATTACTGCGGCGTGTGCTGCACGAATTATTTTTTCATCTTCGCCATCAGAATAAACTACTTTTTTAGGGTTCCTTTTGGCTTTTTGAACCATTACTCTAATTACTTCTTTTGAAAGACCAAGTCTTTCTTTAAGTTGCTCTTTATACGCATCCCAATCTTCTATGTTTATTTTTGCAACACCTGTATCCATTGCTGCTTTAGCTACAGCCGGAGCAACATGCCAAAGTACTCTTGGATCAAAAGGCTTTGGAATAATATATTCTCTACCAAAAGAAAATTCCTCACCTTCGTAAGCACGAATTACCATTTCAGGTACTTTTTCTTTTGCTAATTCAGCAAGAGCTAAAGTAGCCGCCATTTTCATTTCTTCATTTATTTTACTTGCTCTAACATCCAAAGCACCTCTAAAAATAAACGGAAAACCAAGTACATTATTAACTTGATTTGGATAATCACTTCTACCTGTTGCTATAATTATATCTTTTCTTGCAGCTATAGCATCTTCATATGTAATTTCAGGATCAGGATTTGCCATTGCAAAAACAATAGGATCTTTTGCCATACCTTTTACCATTTCTTGTGAAACTACTCCTCCAACCGATAAACCTGCAAAAACATCAGCTCCTTTCATAGCATCACCCAAAGTACCTCTATCTTTATCAGCAGCAAATATTTCTTTGTATTTATTTAAATCTTTTCTTCCTTTGTGTAAACATCCTTTGGAATCAAACATTACAATGTTTTCTTTTTTTACGCCAGCACTTACATAAAGTTTACAGCAAGAAATTGCTGCAGAACCGGCACCGTTTACTACAATTTTAATCTCTGACAATTTTTTACCTACAATTTCAACTGCATTAATTAATGCTGCACAAGAGATAATTGCTGTACCGTGTTGATCATCATGAAATACAGGTATATTCATTGTCTCTTTTAATCTTTCTTCAATTTCAAAACATTCAGGTGCTTTAATATCTTCTAAATTAATTCCACCAAAAGTTGGTTCTAACATTTGAACAGTTTTGATAATAT
>PFGS01000100.1 GCA_002783525.1 Ignavibacteriales bacterium CG12_big_fil_rev_8_21_14_0_65_30_8
TCTTCAAGTTCTTTGGGATCACTAATATTTTCAATTTCTTTAGAAAAATCCTTATTTATTTCCTTAATTTTTTTTTGAAGCATTTTAGATCCTAAATACTAAGCTGTAAAATATTTAAAATAATGCCCCCAAATAAATAAAATGGGGGCATAAATTAGTTTTTAGTAAAATTAACTAATTCTTTAAAAGCTGGTGAATTATCTAATGCTAAACTAGCCAAAATTTTTCTGTTAATATTTATTCCTTTAACATTCAAAGTATGAATAAGTTTGGAATAAGTAGTCCCGTTTTGTCTTGCAGCAGCATTAATTCTAATAATCCATAACTTTCTGAAGGTTCTTTTCTTTAACCTTCTATCTCTGTATGCATGAACCAAACCTTTTTCAACGTGGTTCTTTGCTACAGTATAGACTTTACTCCTTGCTCCCCAATAACCTTTGGCAAGTTTTAAAATCTTTTTCCTTCTTCTGTGAGAAGCAACTTTATTTCTAGCACGAGGCATAAAATTAATCCTTTATCTTATTGTATCATTGTTTTTACGCGCTTTTCCTCTGATTTTGAAACAAGAGTAGCGTGGCGTAAATTACGCTTTCTCTTAGTTGATTTGGAAGTCAATATATGACTTGCAAAAGCTTTTTTTCTTTTAATTTTTCCTGAAGCTGTTTTTTTAAAACTTTTACTTGCTCCACGGTTACTTTTCATTTTTGGCATAATATGATCCTATTTATTTTTCTTTTTACTTTTTGTCTTTATTGGTACTAATATAATATTTAAGTTCCTTCCTTCCATTTTAGCTTCAGATTCTATTTTTCCAACATCTTCTACTTTTTCAACAAATCTTTCTAACAATTCCATTCCTTTTTCCTGATATGCCATTTCTCTTCCTTTGAACATAACAGAAACTTTAACTTTATTACCTTCCTCCAAAAAATTCAAAGCATGTTTGGCTTTAAAATCAAAATCGTGCACATCTGTGTTCGGATGAAGTCTAATTTCCTTTAATACTGCAACTACTTGATTCTTCTTTTGTAATTTATCCCTTTTTTGTTGTTCGTATTTGAACTTTCCATAATTTATAATTTTACAAACAGGTGGTTTAGCTTGAGGAGCAATTTCAACAAGATCTTCTCCTCTTTCAAAAGCTTTATTTAAAGCAGCTTCAATTAGCATTACACCAAGCTGTTTTCCATCAATATCAATTACCCTTACCTGTTTTGAAGTAATTTCTTCATTAACTTTTTCAGAATTATTTTTTGCGATATAAAACCTCTCTTTTAATTAATGGATTTATTTTTAATTTCTTCTGTAATATTATCAATAAATTCATTTATTGACAACGAGCCTTTATCACCTTCTTTATGTTTTCTTACTGATATATTTCCAGCTGTTTGTTCCTTTTCACCAATAATTAACATATATGGAATTTTTTGAGTTTCACTTTCTCTTATTTTATATCCAATTTTTTCATTCCTTTCATCAAATTCTACTCTAATTCCATTTTCTTTAAGTGAATTTACAACTTTTTTAGCATAATCAATAAAATTTTGTGAAACTGGAATAACCGCAACCTGTACAGGCGCAAGCCAAACCGGAAAATCACCGCCAAAATGTTCTATCAAAACACCTATGAATCTTTCAAGTGAACCAAAAGGTGCTCTGTGAATTACAACCGGTCTGTGTTTTTGTCCGTCACTTCCAACATATTCTAGGTCAAATCTTTCAGGCATAACATAATCAATTTGAACTGTTCCAAGCTGCCATTTTCTTCCAAGAACATCTTTAACCATAAAGTCTATTTTAGGTCCATAAAAAGCAGCTTCACCTTCAACAATTTTATAATTAAGATTCATTTCATCAGCAGCTATTTTAATTTCTTCCTGTGCTTTTTCCCAAAGTTTAATATCTCCGCCATATTTTTCTTCATCTTCATCTCTGTAGGAAAGCTGGGTTGTAAAATCAGCAAAACCGACTGCAGAAAAAACAGTTTTAATAAGATCAATCACATTGCATAACTCATCTTTCAACTGGTCCTGGCGTACAAACATATGTGAATCATCAACTGCAAAAGAACGAACTCTTGTAAGGCCATTTAATTCACCGGATTGTTCATATCTGTAAACCATTCCAAATTCAGCAAGACGCAGCGGAAGATCTCTGTAGCTTCTCATTTTTGAAGAATAAATCTGAAAGTGATGAGGACAATTCATCGGTCTTAATAAATATTCTTCAGTACTACCTTCAAATTTTAAAGTTGGAAACTGACTATCCTTATAATATGGATAATGTCCACTTGTTTTGTATAATTCAATATTACCAATATGCGGAGTAACTACAGGTTGATAATCTCTTTTTATTTGTTCATCCCTTAAAAATCTTTCTAAAGTTTCTCTTAATATAGTACCTTTTGGCAGCCATAAAGGAAGACCGGAACCAACTTTTGGTGTAAAATAAAACAGCTCTAATTCTTTACCTAATTTTCTGTGATCTCTTTTTTTAGCTTCTTCTAAAAGTACAAGATATTCATCAAGCATTTTCTTTTTAGGAAAAGATATACCATAAATTCTTTGTAATTGTTTATTCTTTTCATCACCTCTCCAATATGAACCGGAAATATTAAGCAACTTTACATATTTAATTTTATTTACAGATGGTAAATGCGGACCTCTGCATAAGTCAACAAAGCTTCCTTCGTGATAAAGACTAATTTGTTCGGAATTTTCATCGATCTCTGAAAGTATTTCTAATTTATATTGATCACCTTTCTTTTCGAAAAATTTGATAGCTTCATCTTTTGAGAGATCTTGCCTTTTAAATTCTTCATTACTTTTTGTGATCTCCAGCATTTTACTTTCAATTTTAGTAAGTTCAGCTTCAGTTAAAGATGTAGTAATATCAATGTCATAATAAAATCCATTTTCAATTGGGGGACCAACACCGAACTTTGCTTCTGGATATAATTCCTGAACAGCATGAGCCATAAGATGTGAAGTAGAGTGCCAATATACTTCCTTTCCCTCTTCATCCTTAAAAGTTAAAAATTGAATATCGGAATCAGAATTTATAGAGCTGTTCAAATCTTTGATTGAATCATTTATCTTAACAGCCAATGTATCTTCAGCTAATCTGGGTGAAATAGATTCAGCAATAGAGTAAGCAGAAATTCCTTTCTCAAATTCTTTAATTGAACCATCCGGAAATGTAACTTTTATATTATCCATTTAATTTTCTAATCATAAAAAAATCGGAGAACAACTCCGACTAACTATTGTGGGCTCTAGAGGAGTCGAACCTCTGACCTTCTGCACGTCAAGCAGACACTCTAACCAACTGAGCTAAGAGCCCAGAAAAAAAACAAGTAAAAATTAAAAAAGGTAAAAGGAAAAATTATAATTACTTTTTCCTTTTTCCTTTATACTTTTACCTTAAACTAAGTACCGAGGGCCGGACTCGAACCGGCACGGGAAAAAAATCCCACTGGATTTTAAGTCCAGTGCGTCTACCAATTCCGCCACCCCGGCAGCAATTTTGGTAACCAATATTTTTAAGGAGCTAACCTTAAAATTAACTGATTTTCCAATCAATTTTAGCCTGTAAATATAGATAAATGTTCTTTGTTTTTCAAATATTCTTTGGTTTATAAGCTAATATTTATAAGAATGATAGGCAAATAAATCCAATATTTGAGGGGTATTTTGTTCAAATCTTTAGTAATATTTAATTGTAGTTATATCAAATATTGTTTCGTTTTCATTATTCTACAATAAATTGTAAATTTTGACTAATAATAATTTTATCACTAACATTAAGATTATGCCTCAGAAACAAAGTGAAATATTACTGACATTAGTAAAATTAAGATATTATTTGGTTAGCCTTATCGAAAATCCAGAAGAATGTTATGATAATTTTAATTTATCTGAAGAATTTTTAGAAAGGAGAAATATTTTAAATGGTCAGGAACTTATAAGTAAACTTGAAGATAATGGAATTAGTAATGACTGTGATATTGCTTTCAATAAAGATATTCATAACATATTCAGAAATGTAGCCCAGGATTTTTCTTCAATGCCCGATCTAAAATCTATTTTGGAAGATTTTGAAATTAAATTGAATGATACTTTTTTAAAGGAAGATAATATTTCAAAATTCAGGAGAAAAAGAGAAGAAAGTTTAAATGAAATTATTGGAATACTTTTTAGACTTGCTAAAAATTGGTCAATGCACCATGAAATTGAAGATTCAATAGACGACTTTAATGCTTTGGATGATGTTGAACTTTTAAGACCTGATGAAGAAAAACAATTAGATGTATTGGGTGATAATTCTGTTTACTCTTTTGATGTAATCTCAAAACAAACTGAAAAATATATTCAACTACTTTCTGATTATTATTTCAAATATGGTGGTGATTTAATTCTGGCCGGATTTGTGAATGATATTTCAAACCTGAAAACAGAAGTAGCTAAAAAATATTCCGATCTTTCTAAAAGCAACGGACTAGATACTGAGAGCTAACTTTTATTTCTTTCTTTTTTTTCTTATAACTTTTTTACAGTAACTGTTAATAATTTCATAAGCCGGGTAATAACCTAATTCCCCAGCTCTTTTTAGATCCGAACAAGCAGTTTTATTTTTTTTGAGTTGAAGGTAATTTAATCCTCTTTTGTAAAAAGCTTTTCCATTTAGTGAATCCTGATCAATTATTTTAGTAAAATCAATTATTGCTTTTTTAAAATTATCACTAATACTAAAAGCATCGCCTCTTAAAAAAAATAATTCTAAGTCTGTAGAATCTAATTTTATTGCAGATGTAAAATCTTCTATTGCTCCATCGTAATCTCCTATAATTGCTTTATCTGTTCCTCTGTTAACAAATGCAAAAATGTTATTTGGATCAATTTCAAGTGCAATTGTAAAATCTGTTATAGCTCCCAAGTGATCTTCTAAGCTACCTTTTAAATTCCCTCTATTTACATATGCTTTTGCATTATATGAATTGATAATTATTAATTTGTCATAATCACTTATTGCCCCTTCTTGATCATTCATTATGTTTTTAAGATATGCTCTGTTAAATAAAACTTCTTCATCTTTTGGATTAATTGTATTGGCCTCATTAAGATCATTTAATGCGGAATCATATTTATTTTTGATTATCTTGATTTTTGATCTGTTAAGATACGCGTTAACAAATTTTTTATTTAGACTGATTGCTTGTGTAAAATCTCTTTCAGCTTTTAAATATCTATTTAATTTAAAGTATACCTTTCCCCTTTGATTAAATACTAATGCATTAGATGAGTCTTCTTTAATTGCAAGTGTGAACGATCTTTCAGCTAGGCTATACTCCCCTTTTTTATATTGTTCTAAACCATTTGTAAAGTACTCTGATGTAATATCAGAACAACCTGTAATATAAAAAAGAGTAAAAGAGAATAAAATTCTTGCAAAGAATAAGAGATCCTTTTTCAAAATTATTTCTGTATAAAAATTTTAATTTATTACAAAAGCTCCGGTAACTACAGCTGTTATTTTTTTCTCAATTGTACTTAAATCATTAATACCATAATCAGAAACTTCGGTTGACAGTAATGGGGTTATTTGTAAAACACCCATTCTTGCATCTCTCATCGGACCTAATTCTCTGTCAGTTGCATCAGCAATTTTTTGTGCTCTTACCATTGCATTTCTTGCTGCCAAGGCTTGAACTTCAACTTTTAGCTCATCCAATTTTGTATAATAATATTGAGGTCTATCAATTTGAAAATTAACTCCTTTATTAATAAGCGAAGAAATATCAAGTGATATCTCGTGAATTTTATTTACATCACTGGTTGATATTTCAATTCTTTGGCTGTAATTGTAGTTTGATATTTCCCCGGTTGAATATCCATTAGAATTAAGTTTATATTGTGGATAACTGTTTATTGGAGAAAAAGCAATTTTGTCTTCTGGAAATCCTTTCGAATTTAAATACTTTAATAATATTGGCATTTCTTCTTTTAATTTTTGATACGCCTTCATAGCTGTACTTGCTTTAGTTGATAATGTCCCGCGTAATATTCCTAAATCAGAAGTTATGTTTAGATTAGCAGAACCGGTAACAGTAATTACCTGATTAGTATTGTAATTAGACCTCCAGGCACTAACAAAAAGTACTACCGATATTATTAAACTAATTCCAATTATTGACGCAGATAAAATAGATTGATTTTTTACTTCCAAATTCATTTCAACCTCATTGTTTTTTAAAAAAATTATTCATGTTTAATACTTTGCTTCCCTTCATTTAAATTATTATAAAATCTCTGTGTTGGATAAGCAAAATCAATATTATCGTGCTTAGAAAATTCAGTTAAGATATGTTCCATTATTGCCTGTTCGCTTCCTCTTCTTTTCTTCGGATCAATTAAATATCTAATTGTCAGCATTACCCCACTGTCTTTAATACTGGTATAAACAATTGGTTTATAATTTTTGTAAGAGATAAGAAATTTTTTATTAGCACTCTTTATCTTTTCTTCAGCTGATTTGCTTAAATGTTCAACATTATGATTTGCAATTTCACTCAAAATTGATTTTGCTTTTTTCCAATCACTTTCAAATGTAACAAGTATTGGAATTTCATTCCAGATAAATTCAAACCCTTTGCTGTAATTAGCCAGCACGT
>PFGS01000114.1:0-3708 GCA_002783525.1 Ignavibacteriales bacterium CG12_big_fil_rev_8_21_14_0_65_30_8
TTATTACTCCTGTAAATTCATTTTTTAATCTTTTATATTGACCGAATAAATAACCAATCTCTCTACCGCCTACACCAATATCACCGGCAGGTACATCAATATTAGGTCCGATATGTCTGAAAAGTTCAGTCATAAAACTTTGGCAAAATCTCATTACTTCGTTATCGCTTTTTCCTTTAGGATCAAAATCAGAACCACCTTTACCGCCGCCCATTGGCAGTGTAGTTAAGCTGTTTTTAAAAACTTGTTCAAAAGCTAAAAATTTTAATATTCCTCTGGTAACGGATGGGTGAAATCTTAAGCCGCCTTTATAGGGACCAATAGCGCTGTTCATTTCAATTCTGTATCCGCGGTTAATATGTATTTCACCCTGATCATCCATCCAAGGGACTCTGAATGAAATACTTCTTTCAGGTTCAACCATTCTTTCTAATATTTTTGCATTTTTATATTCAGGATGTCTTTCTAAAACTACTTCTAAAGAAAGCAGCATTTCTTCAACAGCTTGATGAAACTCAGGTTCATTCGGATTTTGAGCTTTAACCTGATTTATAACATTTTCAATATAATCTGACATAGATTCCTCTAATAAAAATTTAATTTTTAACTAGTAACTGAATTAGTTTTTAGGAATGTAAAGTAAGAAAAGAATTTGTGCATTATTACTTACATACCAACTATTTAACTTAAAATAATGTAATATCAACAATAATTTATTGAACAAACTTATATATTTATTTAGTTAAAGTGTATTGATGAATTCAAAAATTTAATCAATTTTTAGTAAATTGATAACTCAATTTTGAATTTAATAAATGAAAATTATTAAAATAGAGTAAAATTATGTTGAATAAAATAATGTTAGAAAAAATAAAACAAGCTGCTAATATTTTAGAAGAAAAAGATATTGATATGTGGATGATCTTTGCAAGAGAAAGTGCAATTATGCAGGACCCCACAATTGAAATTGTTGTCGGTAAAAACTGTACCTGGCAATCTGCTTTTATTATTAATAGAAAAGGAGAGACAACCGCTATTGTAGGTTCCTTAGAGGCAGAAAATTATGAAGGCGGTCAATTTGATAATGTGATTGGATATCTCAAATCAGTAAAGGAACCGTTAGTTAAATATTTAAAAGAAAATAAACCAAATAAAATTGCTATTAACTATTCTAAAAATTCTGTTCTAGCTGATGGTTTGCAACACGGACTTTATCTCAATTTAATTGAACATCTTAAAGGAACTGGTTTTGAAAAAAAATTAATTTCTTCAGAAGAAATTGTTTCTGCATTAAAGGGTAGAAAAACCAATACAGAATTTTTAATAATGAAAGAAGCTGTAGACAAAACTCTTGATATTTTTGATCAAGTTACAAAATTTATTAAACCGGGAGTTACAGAAATTGAGATTAGTGACTATATAAAATCTATTGTAAAAGAAAATGGATATGCTCTTGCCTGGGATGAAGACCACTGTCCAGCAGTATTTACCGGACCCAATGCAGCAGGTGCACATTCAGGACCTACAAATAAAAAAGTAGAAAAAGGTCACATGGTAAATATTGACTTTGGAATTGAATATAAAGGATATTGTTCAGATCTGCAGAGAACTTGGTATATCTTAAATGACGGTGAAACAAATGCACCGGAAACTGTTCAAAGAGGATTTAATGTAATTAGAGACGCAATACAAATGGTAGCTGATAAATTAAAACCCGAAGTCCTTGGATGCGAGATGGATGATATTGCAAGAAGTTATGTTATCCAGCAAGGATATGAAGAATATCCTCACGGACTTGGTCATCAAGTAGGCAGAAAAGTGCATGACGGCGGTGGAGGGCTTTTACCACGCTGGGAAAGATACGGACAAACTCCTTTTATGAGAGTGGAAGAAAATCAAGTTTATACAATTGAACCAAGAGTTCCGGTTGCAGGTTACGGAGTTTCTACTTTGGAAGAAGAAGTAATTGTTAGAAAAGAAGGGGTGGAATTTATTTCCAAACCTCAAAAAAAATTGATGCTCATATAAAATTTTAAAAACTAAAAAACACAATTAGTTTTATAAGCTTTTTCAAGCAGCTTAGAATATTCAGTAAAGTTAATTTCTTTTGCACCAAACATTTTTAAATGAAGTGTTAAATATTGAACATCAAGCAGAGTGAAATTTTTGTTATTTAAATGTTCTATCAATTTTACCAAAGCAGCTTTTGAAGCCTGTGGAATTTTTGAGAACATTGATTCACCAAAGAATGCACCCCTAAAGGTTACACCGTAGAGTCCACCGACTAATTTATTTTTAAGATAAGTTTCAACTGAGTGGACATGACCCAGTTTTTCCATTCTTGAATATGCTTTTATAAGTTCGTCTGAGATCCAGGTCTCTTTTCTTTCTGCACAGGATTTTATTACTGTTTTAATTTTAGAATCATACTTGAAAACAAAGTCTGAATTTTTAAGAAATTTTTTAAATGATCTGGGAACATTATAATTTTTGAGAGGAATAATTGTTCTTATTTCTGGCATATACCAATTTATTTCTTTCTTTTTAGAATCTGCCATAGGGAAAGCACCAACAGCATACATTCTTATCATTGCTTCAGGATCTTGGAGTATTTGCTTTATTTTTTTTGAACTTTCTTTCATACTATTTTATTTATCAAATTATTCTCAAGTGCTATTCAACTTTGAGTGTTAAAAATAGAAAAATATTGTTTATTATTTCAGTAATTCAGAATAATTTTTGATCTTTTCATAATTCCTTTTGAGATTAATAATCCTTAATTTTAGTGCTAATTATTTCTGGAAAATAACAAAATCGGAAACCTAATGAAGAAAATTGCTGTAGTTGCACTTGGAGGAAATGCGCTATTAAGGGAAAGTGAAATCGGCACTATCCAGCAGCAGAATAAAAATTCTAATAGAAGTTGTACTGATATTATAAAATTACTGGACAACGCTCACGAACTTGTAATTACTCACGGTAACGGTCCTCAGGTTGGCAATATATTCCTTCGCAATGATGCAGGATTTAAAGAGTATAAAATTCCCAAAATGCCTCTTGATATTTGTGTAGCAGATTCACAAGGCGGTATAGGCTATATGGTGGAAAGAGAATTAAGGAATGTCCTTTCAGAAAAAAAAATTAAGAAAGATGTTTTAACCTTGGTCTCACAAGTAGTTGTTGATAAAAATGATCCGGCATTTTTAGATCCAACTAAACCTGTCGGCGGTTATTTTTTAAAAGAAGAAGCAGAACTTCTTGCAAGAAATAATAAATGGGTATTTAAGGAAGACTCCAGAAAGAGAGGCTGGAGAAGAGTAGTAGCTTCACCACAACCCAAAGAAATATTAAATAAAAAAACAATTAAAAGTTTAGTTACAAAAGGAAACATAGTAATTACAGCAGGTGGCGGTGGTGTTCCGGTAATTAGAAATAGTGATAAACTTTTACACGGTGTAGAAGCTGTTATAGATAAAGATTTAGCTTCTGCATTACTTGCTTGGTCAATTGGTGCACAAAAATTATATATTCTTACAGATGTATCAAAAGTTTATATAAATTTTAATAAACCTAATCAAAAAGCACTTGACAGACTTACAATTGATGAAGCTCAAAAGTATTTGGATAATGGGGAGTTTGGTGAAGGAAGTATGGCACCTAAAATAAAAGGTGCTATAAATTTTATAAAAAACGGCGGGGAAGAAGCAA
>PFGS01000114.1:3742-6728 GCA_002783525.1 Ignavibacteriales bacterium CG12_big_fil_rev_8_21_14_0_65_30_8
CAGCGGAACAAAAATAATTTCAAGCAATTAATTTTAGGGAAAACTTATGGCAGTAAATATGAAAGGAAAAAGTTTGATCTCAATAAACGATTTAACCTTAGATGAAATAAACGGGATTTTTGATCTTTGTAAAGATTTAAAAGAAAAACAAAAAAAAGGTATATCGCACAAATTACTTGAAGGTAAAACACTTGGAATGATATTTTCAAAACCGTCAACCAGAACAAGGGTTTCATTTGAAGTAGGGATTTATCAATTAGGCGGAACCGGATTATATTTTAATCAGAATGATCTGCAGTTGAAGAAAAGTGAAAATATTTCTGATACAGCAAAAGTTTTATCAAGATATTTAAACGGGATAATGATCAGAACTTTTGACCATCAGGATGTGATTGATCTTGCAAAGTATGGTTCTATACCTGTAATAAACGGATTGACCGATCTTCTTCATCCTTGTCAGGTTTTAACCGATCTTTATACAATTCTAGAATATAAAGGAACACTTAAAGGATTAAAATTAGCTTATGTTGGTGATGGAAATAATATGGCTAACAGTCTGCTTCACGGGTGTTCAAAAGTCGGTATGAATATTTCAATCGCTTCTCCTTCCGGTTATAAACCTCATTCGGAGATAATTAAAAATTCTGAGAACAATGCTAAATCGATGGGCAGTAAAATTGAAATTTTGGATGACCCGGTTGAAGCAGTTAAAGATGCAGATGTAGTTTATACAGATGTATGGGCAAGTATGGGACAGGAAAAAGAATCAGAAGAGAGAAAAACAAAATTTGCAGCTTATCAGGTTAATCCTGAATTAGTAAAAAATGCCAAAGAAGATTATATATTTATGCATTGTCTACCGGCACACCGAGGTGACGAAGTGGTAAATGAAGTAGTTGATTCTAAAAATTCTGTTATTTTTGATGAAGCTGAAAACAGATTGCACGTTCAAAAAGCTATTATGGCTTTATTGATGTGATAAATATCTAAAATTTAATTGAGGTTAATTATGTTAACATTAAAAAGAATAATTCTGCTTACCATTTTTCTTTTTCCATTTTGTTTATTTTCTCAAACAAATGTAAATAACAATTCAAAGTTTACAATTGTTATTCACGGTGGCGCCGGATTTATAAGCAAAGATATTCCGGATTCTAAAAAAAATGAATATCTAAATTCTTTAAAAGAAGCTCTTACCATCGGGAAAAAAATATTGGCAAACGGCGGCAAAAGTATTGATGCAGTTGAACAAGTAATTAGATATATGGAAGATAATCCAAATTTTAATTCAGGTAAAGGAGCTGTATTTACAGCTATCGGAACACACGAATTAGATGCCTCTATAATGGATGGAAAAGATCTTTCTACAGGTGCTGTTGCGGGTGTTACAATAATAAAACATCCAATTAGTTTAGCAAGAAAAGTAAAAGAGAAAACTAAACACGTTTTATTATCAGGCCCTGGTGCTGATCAATTTGGCAAAGAGATTGGAGTTGAGATTGTTGATAATCATTACTTTGATACTCCCAGTAGATTAAAAAACTGGGAAAAACGACATAAGAAAAAAATTGAAAAACACGGAACAGTCGGTTGTGTAGCAATTGATATGTATGGTAATATTGCAGCAGGAACTTCAACAGGAGGAATATCAGATAAAATGCATGGAAGGGTTGGTGACTCTCCACTAATAAATGCAGGAACTTATGCCAATAATAAAACCTGCGGCGTATCTGCTACGGGTGTTGGTGAATTATTTATAAGAAATACAGTTGCATTCAATATATCAGCATTGATGGAGTACAAAGGCTATACTTTAGAACAAGCTACAGATGAAATGATCCATAAAAGATTAGAACCCGGAACAGGCGGAATAATTGCTGTTGATAAAGACGGGAATTATTCTTTATCATTTAATACTCCGGGAATGTTTAGGGGTGTTGCAAATTCAAAAGGACTTTTTGAGGTTAAAATTTGGTAATGAAAAATTTATAAAACATAATTAAAATAATATATAAAAAGGACGTTTATGCTTTCAAATGATTTTATGGAACTTGAAGAAAAATATGGAGCTCACAATTATCATCCATTGCCTGTAGTGCTGGCAAAAGGGGAGGGAGTTTTTGTTTGGGATGTTGAAGGGAAAAAATATTTTGATTTTCTCTCGGCATATTCAGCAGTTAATCAAGGGCACTGCCATCCTAAAATTGTTGGTGCAATGAATGAACAATCAAAAATTTTAACTCTAACATCAAGAGCATTTTTTAATAATTGCCTTGGCAATTATGAAAAATACATAACTGAATATTTTGGTTATGATAAAGTCCTTCCAATGAATTCCGGTGCTGAAGCAGATGAAACAGCGATTAAACTCTGCAGAAGATGGGCCTATGATAAAAAAGGTATTAAAGTAAACGAAGCAAAAATAATTGTCTGTAAAGATAATTTTCACGGAAGAACGATTACAATAATTTCTATGTCTAGCGATCCGGACTCATATAAAGGATTTGGACCTTACACACCGGGTTTTGTTCAAATTCCATATAATGATATTAATGCACTTGAAAAAGCATTACAGGATAAAAATGTTGCCGGATTTCTTGTAGAACCGATTCAGGGTGAAGCAGGTGTTATGGTTCCAGATGAAGGCTATCTTTCAAAAGCATATGAATTGTGTAAAGCTAATAATGTTCTTTTTATTGCAGATGAAGTTCAAACCGGACTTGCAAGAACAGGGAAAATGCTCGCTTGCGATCACGAAAATGTCAGACCTGATATTTTAATTTTGGGCAAAGCACTTTCCGGAGGAACAATGCCTATTTCAGCAGTACTTGCCGATGATGAAATTATGCTTGTAATTAAACCTGGTGAACACGGTTCAACCTTTGGAGGAAATCCATTGGCATCAAAAGTTGCAGTTGCAGCTTTGCAGGTTTTAAAGGAAGAAAACCTTTCTGAAAACGCAGAAAAAATGGGAAAAATATTTCGC
>PFGS01000294.1 GCA_002783525.1 Ignavibacteriales bacterium CG12_big_fil_rev_8_21_14_0_65_30_8
CCATAAATGAAGTTTTTCATATAGTTCAGGTTTTACAATTCCCTTAAACTTCATCTCCAATATTTCTTTTTTTAATCTTTCCGGTCTTGGTCCCCATTTAAATAGTTCATTACCGTTTTCATCAAATACTATTAAGATAGGAATACTTTTAGTCCCGTTAGTTAAATATTTATCCATAATTTCAGGATTAGAATCTCTTAAAACTATCACAAGATCAATGTTCTCATTTAACTCTGCTAGTTTTGCAACATAAGGAAGATTTTGTGCAGAGTCTCCACACCAATTTTCAGTAATAACCATCCAGGTTTGTTTATCATTTAAACTTGTGATCAATTCTGCTAGTTCTTTAGGGGGAACAAATGTTTTCTCAATTCTTTCACTTCTCTGAAGATTAAGTTTTGTGTAATTAAATATCTCTAAATCTTCTTTGTTTAATCTAGAAGTATCTGTATTGTTGATCAGATCTTCAGTTATATTCATATACTCTGTATAAGATAATTCTTTTTTAATTAATTTCTTTAATTCTAAATAGTTTTCCATTTTTCACCGTTATTTATTACAATCAAAAATAGTAAGATGCATTATTTTTAAAATTGATTCCAAAAATGATCATTTAAACTATTTATCAAAAATTTATTTTTATTGTATGTAAATATTTATATCTTTCAAGAAAGAAAATGTAAACCAATTAACAAAACAATATGTTATTCGAAAAATATTTTACACCGGCAGAAGCCGTAAAAACTCTGCTTTTAGTAAAGCAAATAGTAAGAGATATTCTAAATTCTGCAAGTGAATTAAGATTGTTAAAGATAGGCGAACAAAAAGATATATTAGATAACCCGGTTATTGCCGACCATTTACAAAAAATAAATGATTATGTTGAAGAAATTAAAGAATTGGGATGTTTTTATAAGGACTGGAATTTTGAAATCGGTTTAGTTGATTTTCCTTCTATTATTAATGAAGAAGAAGTTATGCTTTGTTGGAAAAGTGATGAAACAGAAATAAAGTATTACCATTACTACAAAGATGGTTTTGCAGGAAGAAAACCTATTCCTGAAAAATATTTTGTAGAAGAAATAGTAGCTTAAAAGTTTTGTAGAATTGTATTCTAAAAAATAAGATTCCCGAAATCTTTGCTTGCCTACCTATGTGTAATTCTTCAGTATTTCGGGAATCTCTTAAATATTTAACCGTTCTTTTGCTGGAAGTCTTTCATAAATTTAACAAGCTCTTCAACTGCAGTCTTTGGACAAGCATTGTATATTGATGCTCTCAATCCACCGATAGATCTATGTCCTTTAATTCCACTGAATCCATTTGCTAAAGCTTCAGCTATAAGTTTCTTTTCTAATTCTTCAGTTGCAAGATTAAAAGTTACATTCATTATAGAACGGCTGTCTTTTTGTGAGTGTCCTTTAAAATAGCCATTACTCTCATCAATACAATTGTAAAGCAGTTCTGCTTTTTCTTTATTTACTTTATACATTGCATCGAGCCCGCCCATATTTTTTAGCCACTTAGCAACAAGCCCGATCATATAAACACCAAACACAGGAGGAGTGTTGAACATAGAATCTTTTTCTGTATGAGTATTATAATTTAACATTGTGAATAAATTATCTGGGCTTCTCTTTAAGAGATCATCTCGGATAATTACAAATGTTACACCTGAAGGGCCCATATTTTTCTGTGCACCTGCGTAAATGATTCCGTATTTATTTACATCAATTTTTTTATGAAGAATATCTGATGATGCATCACAAACCAGTGGAACATCTCCCGTTTCAGGTTCTGAATTCCATTGAGTTCCGTAAATTGTATTGTTAGAAGTAAAATGAACATAAGCTGCATCATTAGAAAAATTAAATTCATTTGGTATTCTGTCAAAGCTGGTTTCTTCGGAACTGGCGGCAATATTTACAGCACCAACTCTCTTTGCTTCCTTTACAGCTTTTTTTGACCACGATCCCGTTACAATATAATCGGCTTTATTATTAGGAGGCATAATGTTCATTGGTACCATAGCAAATTGAGTACTTGCACCACCCTGCAGAAAAAGTAAATGATAATTATCAGGAATACTCAAAAGAGATTTTAAATTATCTTTTGCTTCACCAATAATTGAATCAAATGTTTTTGAGCGGTGACTTATCTCAAGCACCGACATACCAACACCGGGTAATGAGTAAAGATTTTCCTGTGCTTCTTTTAACACTTCTTCCGGTAATACTGCCGGACCAGCATTAAAATTATTTATTCTATCTTTCATTTTTCCACCTTTATAGTTTTTTATCAAATTAAATTAAATGTACCACTAAACCGTCTCTTAACTTTGGTTCAAACCATGTTGATTTTGGAGGCATTTTTTCGCCTGCGTCAGAAATGTTGATCAGATCATTAACAGATAATGGATGAAGTGAAAAAGCCACAGAGGTTTTACCGCTGTCGACAAGTTTTTCAAGTTCTTTAGTCCCTCGTATTCCACCAACAAAATCTATTCTTTTATTTGTTCTCGGATCATCAATATTTAGTATTGGATTAAGTAAAAAATTCTGAAGAATACTAACATCTAATTTTTCACCGATATTATCACTAAGAGAATTGCTTGCTATAACTGAATCTCTAGCAGAAAGTTTATACCATTCCCCATCCAAATACATACTGAATGTTTTTGTTTTTGCCGGTTCTTTCTCTGTGGTTTTTTCAACTGAAAATTTATCGTTAATACTATTTAAAAATTCTTCTTTATTCATTCCGTTTAAATCGTGTACAACACGATTATAAGCCAGAATTTTTAATTGTTCTGCAGGGAATAAAACACATAAAAAAAAGTTGTATTCTTCATCTCCTTTATGATCGGGGTTATTATCTCTCTTTTCATTTCTTGCTCTCCAGGCGCTTGCAGCTCTATGGTGTCCGTCAGCAATATAAAGGGATTTAACATTTTTAATTTCATCAACAATTAAAGAATTTAACTCTTCTGGAAGCAGCCAGATTTTATGAGTTATTCCATCTTCAGATGTAAAATCGTATTCAGGTCCTTGTCTATTTAATACGTTTTCTACAGCTTCATTTATTTTATCAACACCTTTGTATGTTAAAAAAACCGGACCTGTTTGTGCAGATGTAGTAATTATATGATTTGTTCTGTCATCTTCTTTTTCTTTTCGTGTATTTTCGTGTTTTAATATCACATTGTTTTCATAATCATCTACAGAAAAAGTAGCTGCAATTCCGGTTTGTTTTCTGCCATCCATTATTAACTGATATAAGTAAAATCTTGGTGTTTCATCCTGAATTAAAGGAGCTTTTTGTTTTAATAGATCTAAATTTTCTTTTGCTTTTGCATATACTTCGGGTGAATATGCATCAACGCTGTCATCCAAAGTTGCTTCTGCTCTTCCTATTCTTAGAAAAGTTAAATCGTTACCATCAACTAATTGTTTTGCTTCTTCTCTGTTTACAACATCATAAGGTACACTTGCAACTTTTTGGGCAACATCTTTTTGAGGTCTAAGTGCTTTGAAAGGTCTTATTACTGCCATTTACTGTCTCCATAATTTTCTGAATTGGAAATACTAAAATCTAAATAATCTGAACAATAATCCACAAAAGAGCAAGTAATAGTAGAATTTGATTTTCAAATATCAATGTTTCAGTTTTTTATAATATATTTAAGCTTCATTTTATAATTTAAAATAACCTGATAATGAATAGAATAATTTTATTATTGATATTTACTTTAATCAGTAACTTCTTATTAACTGCACAGAATAAAAAAGCATTCCCAAAATTAGTAGTTGGAATTGTTGTTGATCAGATGAGATTTGATTATCTCTATAGATTTAATCCTTTATATGGAGAAAACGGCTTTAAAAAATTAATGAAAGACGGAAGTAACTTTACTTTTGCTCATTTCAATTATATTCCTACTTATACAGGTCCCGGACATGCTTCAATTTATACAGGAACCACACCATATTATCACGGAATTATTTCTAATAGCTGGTTTGACAAAAAAACAAAAAAAACTATTTATTGTACAAGTGATAAAAATTATAAAACTATTGGAGCGGATAATGATAACGGTGAGATGTCACCAAAGCAATTACTTTCAACTACTATTACAGATCAACTTAAAATGGCGACTAATAATAAAGGGAAAGTTATAAGTGTTTCTATAAAAGATAGAGCAGCAATTTTACCAGGAGGACATAGACCTGACGGAGCTTATTGGTATGATTCTAAAAGTGGAAATTTTATTACATCTTCCTTTTATATGAATGATCTTCCCAATTGGGTTAAAGAATTTAACAGTAAAAAATTACCTGACAAATATATGTCAACTCAATGGGATCTATCTTATCCTTTAGAAAAATATTGGCTTAACTTTCCTGATGAAAGAAACTTTGAAGAAGATTTATTTTTAGAAAAAAGAACAAGTTTTCCTCATACATTTAAGTTCATCCCTGAAAAAGAAAAGAAAGAATTATTAAAAAGTACACCTTACGGGAATGAATTATTGTACAATCTTGCAGTTTCAGCTTTAACAAATGAAAATCTTGGTAAAGATGAAATTACAGATTTTTTAGCGATAAGTTTTTCTTCTACAGATTATATTGGACACAACTACGGACCAAATTCTGTAGAGATTGAAGACACATATGTAAAATTAGATTTGTTAGTTGCTAAGCTTATAAATGAATTAAATAAAAATATTGGTGAGGGAAATTATATTTTATTTTTAACAGCAGATCACGGGGTTGCAGAAAATCCAGAGTATTTATGGGAACATAACATTAAGGGTAATTGGATAAACTTTAAAATGATTTCTGATTCTTTATATGAATATTCAGAAAAGAATTATGGGGCAAATGTAATTGAAAAAGTTTCAAACAAACAAATTTTCTTAAAATATGATTTAATAAAATCATTAAAATTAGATTTATCCAATGTTAGAAAAAGCTTTTCCGAATATTTAATAAATGCTTTTCCATTTATTGCTCAAACTACAACCAGAGATAATTTAACGCAATTTGTTGCAAGCAGATCTTCATCAAATCTTATATTGAACGGTTTTAGTCCTTTGCGTTCAGGTGATGTTGTTTTAGAACTACAACCCGGTTATATA
Source organism: Ignavibacteriales bacterium CG12_big_fil_rev_8_21_14_0_65_30_8 (assembly GCA_002783525.1). Taxonomy (GTDB): domain Bacteria; phylum Bacteroidota; class Ignavibacteria; order Ignavibacteriales; family Ignavibacteriaceae. The sequence goes on from PFGS01000294.1 coordinate 5,138, forward strand.
CCAGGCTCCTCAAAAGATAGATACGTAACACACGGCTCCAGCTACCCTTATGATACACATGTTCCATTACTTTTTTACGGATGGAATATTCCCAGCCAAACAATTAATACACCTGTTTATACTATTGATATTGCAGCAACAATATCTGATCTTCTTCAAATAACTGAACCAAGCGGCAATATGGGCATACCATTGATATCACATATAAAATAAAGTAATTTGTATTTTCAGCTTATTTTGTTATCATGTCTGCTCTAATTTCTTAAATAAATTAAAAATTGAATTATGAAAAAACATTATTCTATCATTCTAATAATATTATTTACTTTACCATTGTGGAATGGTTGTGATTTAAATAAAAAAGAAATACCCAATCTTGCTGATATAAGGGCACAGATAAAAGAATATCATAAAAGTGGGAAATATGATTCTGATTTGAATAGAATTTTTAATCGTGTGAATTTAGAATTTTCAAAAATTACTTCCAAAGAAAATTCATTAGTAGTTTTTGATATTGATGAAACCACTCTTTCAAATTATCAATTTGGTTTGGATTATGATTTTGGTTATAATGAACAAATTTGGGATGAATGGGTAAGACAGAAAAAAGCTGTTGCAATAAAACAAACTAAAGATTTTTATGATATGATCATTTCAAAAGGTTACAAAGTTGCATTTATCACCGGTAGAAATACAAATCACTATATCGATACTAAAGAAAATTTAATAAAAGAAGGGTTCACTGTTTTTGATACTTTGATTACAAGAAGAATGGATGATTTAAAATCATCTGCAGTTACTTATAAATCAAATGAGAGGAATAAGCTTGTTGAAAAAGGTTATGAAATTGTTGCTACGATCGGCGATCAGTATAGTGATATTCTTGGAACAAACCATGGAATGCAAGTTAAACTTCCAAATTATCAATACATTGTAAATTAATTTCTTATTTATTAACTCCACATAAATTCTTTATATTTACTCTTAAATTAATTTTAAGATAGAATTCTAAAAATGCAGAATAAAGAAATACCAAAAGCCTATAATCCATCTGAAGTTGAAGACAAGTGGTACAAACAATGGCTGGACAATAAAATTTTCCACTCTGAAGTAGATAAAGATAAAAAACCATATACAATTGTTATACCTCCCCCGAATGTTACCGGCATTTTAACAATGGGGCACATACTCAATAATACAATTCAGGATATTTTAATACGTGTAAAAAGAATGCATGGTTATAATGCCTGCTGGGTTCCGGGGACTGACCACGCCTCAATTTCTACGGAAGCAAAAGTTGTTTCATTCTTAAAAGAAGAGGGAATTAATAAAGATGAAATCGGCAGAGAAGAATTTATTAAGCATTGCTGGAATTGGACTGAAAAATACGGCGGCTTAATTATCAAACAGCTTAAAAAATTAGGTGTCAGCTGTGACTGGGAACGCGAAAGATTTACAATGGATGATGATTATTACAAAAAAGTTATTGAAGCATTCGTTCAACTTTATAATGACGGAAAAA
>PFGS01000170.1:0-1249 GCA_002783525.1 Ignavibacteriales bacterium CG12_big_fil_rev_8_21_14_0_65_30_8
TTTCCAAAGACATTTTCCATAAATAAAAATGTGAAAATGTATGTTTAACTCTATCTATCAGTTCTTTATATTTTCCCTCTTTTTCATAAATTTCTGCATATTCTTTATTTTCCCAGATTGTCATAGATAGGAAATCATCCTGCTCACTTATACTTTGAGTTAAAAATGCCTGAATACATCCCTTAGTCTTTTTAAAGGTAGGTATAACAATCTCTGAATAAAGTTTCTTAAATTCTTCCAATTTTCCATCCTGAATTTTTAAAGCGACAACTCTAACAAAAATATCTCCATTTCCTATTTTCAATTTATCGTCAACTTCTTTTTGAACAGAAACAGAATATTTTTTTACAGTGGGGGAGTCACTCTCAGGTTGATATTGGATTTCCATATCTTCAGTAAGTTGAAATTTCCACTCGTTTGAATTAAACAAGAATGGTCTAGCTTCATCTGAAAGCTCTTGGTAAAGACCACTTTTTTCATAATTTTCTGCATCTAATTGTGTTTTCCAAAAAGTTAGGGAAATGTATTCGTTTTCTTCAGGTTTACCTTTAATTAAACTCGCAAAAAGGCAACCACCAATATCTTGAAGTTTAGGTGAAACTGTTTCCTGATAAAACTTTTTGAAATCTTCAGTAAAATCTGGATTAATTTGTAGCCGGAGCAGACGCATAAACATGATGTATCTCTCCTTAATTGTTAATGAAAAATGAAAAACTTTTGAATTTAATTTCGTTTGATTACTATTAGTGTCATATCGTCCATTTGTTCTTGTCCCTCACAATATGCAGTAATTTCTTTAATAATAATTTTGATTAATTCTTCAGCAGATTTTTCTTTATTCTTTTTTATTAGTTCAATAAATCTTTCTTCTTCATATTCTTCTTCATTTTTATTCATAGCTTCTGTAATTCCATCCGAAAAAATTACAAGTATATCACCTGAATCAAAATTTATAGTTGTATCTTCATATTGAACACCTGGAGCAATACCGACAATTAGTCCACCAACATCTGGTCTAGTAATTTTATTGTCTTTTGATAATAAGATTGGATTGTTATGTCCTGCGTTACAGTATGTTATTTCATTTTTTTTATTATCAACATATCCATCAAATAATGTTGCAAATTTATTTGGAGCAGTATTTAGATAAAGTAATTCATTTGCAAATGTTACACATTCCTTACAACCCTTTTCAAGTAAAATTTGTCCGCGTAGTGTGGCTTGTAAATTTGCAACTAAAAGCGAAGCA
>PFGS01000170.1:1282-6528 GCA_002783525.1 Ignavibacteriales bacterium CG12_big_fil_rev_8_21_14_0_65_30_8
AAAGCCAGCTTTCCATCTTTGGTTTCAATAAAATCATAATAGTCACCACCGACTTCTTTAGCAGGAATACTTTTCCCGGCAATATCATAACCTTCATAAACCGGTTGATGTTTTGGAAGTAAATTGATTTGTATCTCATTTGCAAGTCTCATTTCTTCCTGGAGTTTTAAGAGTGTTTGTTCATTAATATGTAATCTTGCATTCTCAATTACACTTGCCGATTGTGCAGCAATTATTCCCAAAAGTCTTTGGTCATTGTTAGAAAATCCATCTTCATTTTTTTTGTTAAACACAGTTATAAGTCCTACCATTTTACCTTTTAACTGCATGGGCACACTTAACAGTGATTTTATAGGAAAGTCATTTCCATCATCTTGAACTGTGTGAAATCTTTTATCATTTTGAAAATCATTTATAAGCAAGGGATTTTTATTTACTAACATCCAGCCCGTTAATTGTGTATCTAAACGATAGGGAAGTAAGTTAGTTGTGCTGTCCTGTTTGCGTATCATTGTACGAAAAGGTTTGTCAACATCTTTTTCATCAAGCAACATAACTACACCTTGTTCAACTTTAAGGTGTTTAACACATTTTCTGATTATCAGATCAACAATCTTTTCAATAGATAATGTAGATGTAATTGCAGTTGTTACTTCATTTATTACAGAAAGTTCTTCAACAGCTGTGCGTAGTTTAATATTTTCTTGCTGTAATTTAGATAAATCTATTTGATATTGATCAACTGCCATAAAATCCTAAAAATATATAAATAAAAATATAGATGGATATATTTAACTGATTTTTCTACAACAAATAACTAGGCTTTTATTTATAGGCTAAACGATTAAATACAATAATTAATATAAGATTAAATGTATTAATTCCAAAAAAAAACAGATATTTTTTAACACAGTAAATATCTGTTAAATTTTTAATTAAATTGGAAAGCAATAGGCCTTAGAATTTTAAGTTCTGTTATCTTTATCAGGTGTAAAATTTTTAAGGAATCTAATTAAAAATAAGAAGAAAAACCCCAATATTGACATTTCTGCATCAGTTGTATCAATTCTGAACTGTGGTACGCTCCCAACTAAATAACCCAACCATTTAGCAATTATTAATGTTATAAAAAATATTGCAAATCCATAAAGCCCGGATAATAATGGTAAAGCAACAAAATGATAAATTTTTTCTTTTGAATTTAAATGAATTGTAATCTTTTTGTCCATCAAGTAACCCCAAAAATTATTGATGAAATGTATATACTCGTATATAGTATAAACTCGGGATTACTAAGATATAAAATTAAAGTAGAAAGTCAATATCAGAAAGTTTTTTCATCTTTTCATTTATTCCTTTTAATCCCTGAAGACCACCAGTGTGTAAAACAATTATTTTCGTTTCTCTTTTGAATTCTCCCTTTTTTATTAAATCTAACAATCCATAGAACATTTTACCGGAATATATTGGTTCAATTGAAATTTGAAATTCTTTTTCAAATTCTTGGATGAATGATATAAGTTCTTTTGTAATTTTAGCATATCCCCCAAAATGATAATCTAAATATATGTTCCAGTTTTTGTATTCATTTCCATTATAGTTTTTGATATGCTTTTTTACATCATCTACTAAAAAACCTCCACCTTTTAGGACAGAAAAACCAATTGCTTTTTGTGTAAGGTTTAACCCACAAATTAATCCGGATAATGTTCCTCCTGTTCCGCAAGGTGTGCAGATATAATCAAATTTAATATCGATTGTGCCAATAATTTCAGAGCAACCTTTTAATGCTAATGAGTTTGTTCCCCCTTCCGGTAATAAATATAAATTACCATATTTATTTTTTAACTCTTTAATAAAATTAGTGTTTGTTTTATTTCTGTATTTACTTCTGTCTACATAGTGAATTTCCATTCCACAATCTTTTGCAAACCGAAGAGTAGGATTTAATGGTAAATGTTCTTCGCCTCTTATTATTCCAATTGTTTTAAAATTAAATTCTTTTCCTGCTGCCGCAGTTGCATAAATGTGATTTGAATATGCTCCACCAAATGTTAAGAGTGTATCTTTATTAAGTTCTTTTGCTTCTAAAATATTGTAATACAATTTATACCATTTGTTACCGGAAATATGCGGATGAATCAAATCGATTCTTTTTACATAAAGATTAATTTGGTGATTGGTTAGAAATGGACTTTCTAATTTGACTAGGGGAGTAGTTTTAGTATGTAAATTTTCAATTAAGTTTTTCAAAAAAAATTTGTTAAAATGAGATTCCGGATGTTCACCTATAGGTGAATATCCGGAATGACAAATGAAATATTCTATTCGTCTATTTTAAAACTTGACGACCAAGTATTATTACTTAAATCAATATCAGGTAATTGGAAATTGGGATCGATTACAACTGAATTTAACAAAGATGTTGTCTCAACTTTAAATGACCATTTACTCCCTCGATGCCAAATCTCAATTCCCAATTTCTTTTCAATAATATTCCCATTTTTTTCAACAATTTTTACTTCAACAGGCATTGCCATTTTTTCATTATTAGTTATTGTAATCACAGCTCCATTTTTTGGATCTCCGTTAACATACTGCACATTTTCAATGGCCTGATCTAAATTCCAATTCTCAAAATACCACTGCTTCCAAAACCAATTTAAATCTTCCCCTGCCACTGAATTCATAGTTCTGAAAAAATCTTTTGGTGTTGGATGTTTAAATGCCCACCTTTTAATATATTCTCTGAATGCAAAATCGAATCTATTGTGCCCAAGTACTACTTCTCTTAGAATATATAATCCTAAAGCAGTTTTAAAGTAAGCGTTATTTCCTAAACCATCTGATTGTATTACATCCGGATAATTAAAAATCCTTTCACTTATATCGCTTAAAGTGTATTCAACAATTTGTTGAGCTGAATCTCTTCTGGATTTATATTCGCCGTTATTAAAATTTCTTGTTGAATAAATATTTATAAAAGAATTAAAACCTTCATCCTGCCACATATATCTTCTTTCATTTGAACCGACAATCATTGGGAACCAGTTATGTCCAAACTCATGATCAGTTACACCCCAAAGTCTTCTGCCTTTAGCTCTTCTACTGCAAAAAACTATACCTGGGTATTCCATTCCTCCTACTCTACCGGCGACATTTACAGCAACAGGATAACTGTAAGGGAACCACATTTTGGAGTTAAATTCTATTGAATTTTTAACATATTCTGTTGACCTACCCCAAGCAGAATCATCCGCAACTTCATAAGGATATACAGACATTGCAAGGCTGGTTTTATTATCCGGTAAATTAATTCTAGCTGCATCCCAAACAAAAGCTCTAGATGCTGCCCAAGACACATCTCGTGTTTTGTACATTTTAAAATGCCATTTCTTATAGTCAGAAACATTAGATACTGAATCAGTTGCTTTTACTTCATCAACACTTCTAATATATACTCTGTCATCACTTTTTTTGGCTTTTGCTAATCTTTCAATTTGTTTTGTTGTTAATACATCATTAGGATTTTGCAGTTCACCTGAAGCAACTACAATAAAATCAGATGGAACTTCAATTGTAAAATCAAAATTTCCATATTCCAAATAAAATTCACCGGCACCTAAATAGGGAAGTGTATCCCATCCTCTAACATCATCATAAACATGCATTCTTGGATACCATTGAGCAATCTCGTAAACTTTTCCTTTTTTTGTTTTCAAAGTCCCCATCCTATCCGAACCGTATTCAGCCACAGGGAAACTATATTCTATTCTTATATCAATTTTACCACCCTTACTTTTTAATTCTGTGGGTAGAATTATTCTCATTCTTGTATCATCAATTAAATATTCTGCATCATAATTTTTCCCTTCCATTGCAAGTGATACTGTTTCTATATCATATCCACCTTCAAAATTTCTATTTCCCCATCTTCCAGGATCAATAGTTGTTGCAATTGTTCCTCTTGAGTGTGAATTAAATCTATTCTGATCTAATTGTAGCCAAAGAATTTTTAAATTATCCGGGCTATTATTTGTATAGCTTATAATTACTTTACCTGAGATCAAATTTTCTTCGGGATCTAATTTTACATCAATTTTATAATCAGCACTATTTTGCCAATAATATGGTCCAGGCATTCCGCTGCCACTTCTGTACATTGTTCCAGGTTCAGACATAAAAGTAGGATCGAATAATTCGTGTTGATCAAATTTTGATTGTGGTAAAATAAAAGAAGTAAAAATAAATAAAATGGAAAGCAATTTTAATACCGGATTTAATCTCATTACACACACCTTTAAAAAATAATTTAATAATATCTCCCCAGATTGATTATTTGATTTTGTGAAAATAAGGACAAACTGATATAATTCCAATAAAAGAATTCTAATTTATAATAAATTGATCAAGCAAATTATTATGATTTCAATACTGTATTATTAGAGAAGAACTAAAAAAAATTATTAGGAATATTAATTATTTAGTAATCACTCTAGGAATATCATATGGTAAGCGGGTTAATAATTCATAATTTAACTGGTTGCTAAATTCACTGAAAGAAGCAAATGAAATTGTAAGATCACCTTGTGAGCCGATTATTATAACTTCATCTTCTTTTTTTATATTTGGTATATCTGTGATGTCAACAATTATGACATTCATATTGACAACACCAATCACACCTACTCGTTTTCCGTGAATCAAAACACGACCTGTGTTGCTTAAAGATCTGCTGAATCCGTGGGAATAACCAACAGGTATAGTTGCAATCTTTAATTTTTTATGTGCAAGATATGTTGTACCATATCCAACGAATTCACCTGTTTTAACTTCCTTTGTACTCATAATTTTTGATTTCCAAGTCATTACTCTTTTTAGTGGGTCAATTTTTTCTTTAGTTTTACCTAGATAATTAATTAAGGTCTCGTCGCTCGGCCAAAATCCATATTGCATAATTCCAATTCGTACCATATCCATTCTTGTTTTTGGATATTGCATTGCTGCTGCTGAACAAGCTGTGTGACATATTTTTGGATTAATTCCAATACCTTCAATCCATTTGTATGTTTTATTATAAAGTTTAATCTGATTTTTTATTCTTTTATAATTGGCTATACTTTCAGCACCGGCATAATGTGTACATAAACCTTCAATTGAAATTGATTGATAATTATTTTTTAATTTATCAATTTCAGATTTAAGCTGTTGTTGTGTAAAGCCTGTTCTATTCATACCTGTTTCAA
>PFGS01000236.1:0-6063 GCA_002783525.1 Ignavibacteriales bacterium CG12_big_fil_rev_8_21_14_0_65_30_8
GGATGAAGTTGCAGAGTTGACTCCATCTCTACAAGTTAAATTACTTCGAATGATAGAGGACAAAAAAATAAGAAGAGTCGGTGGAGAAAAAGAAATTCAGATTGATGTTAGAATAATTTCTGCAACAAATAAAAATTTAGAAAAGGCTGTAAGCAATGATATTTTTAGAGAAGATCTTTATTACAGACTTAGTACAATTCAAATTACTGTACCGCCTTTAAGAGAAAGGAAAGAAGATATAATACTTTTGGCTAATCATATAATAGAAAGTTATTGCAGAAAAGATGATGTACCAATTAGAAGATTCTCATCTGAAGCTGAAGAAATTATGCAAGAATATTCTTGGCCCGGTAATGTTAGAGAACTTCAGAATATTTTAGGTAGAACATACTATCTTTGCTCTAAAGATGTAATTGAAAGTAAGGACCTTCCCATACCCTTATTGGAAAATAATTCTGCTTTGTACAATGATTATTTAAATCTAAAATATAAAGAAGCAAAGAATAAAGTAATTGAAGGGTTCGAAGAAAAATACCTTCTGTATAACCTAAAAAATAACAACGGGAATATTACCAAAACTGCTGAAAAATGCGGAATGGACAGAAGAACAATTCACAGACTATTAAAACTTTTTAATATCATTTATAAAAATGATGAATAATTGTATATTTGTAATTCATTTTAACAGAATAAATTACAGATTATAAAAGGGCATTTTTAGCCCTTTATTTTTATAAATGGACAAAACAGTTGCATTACATACTTTAGGTTGCAAATTAAACTTTTCTGAAACTTCAACAATAGGGAAACAGTTTTTAAATAATAATTTTAAAATTGTTGATTTTAATAATAAAGCGGATGTTTATTTAATAAATACCTGTACCGTTACAGAAAATGCTGACCGCGAATGCAGACAAATAGTACGCAGAGCTTTAAGAAATAATCCCGATGCACACATTATTGTAACAGGTTGTTATGCACAATTAAAACCTGAAGATATTTCAGAAATAGAAGGTGTTGATACAGTTTTAGGCAACAATGAAAAATTTAAATTATTTTCTTTAATTAATGATTTTAGTAAAAGAGAACTTTCCTGCACATTCGTTTCACCGTTAAACAAATTAAATGAATTTGGTGCTGCATATTCAACTGATGCAGACTCAAGAACACGTGCATATTTAAAAATACAAGATGGGTGTGATTATAGTTGTACTTTTTGCACAATACCTTTTGCAAGAGGTAAAAGCAGAAGTATGCAAGCAGATTTAGTTTTAGAGGAATTTAAATCTCTAGTAAATTCAGGATATAAAGAAATAATTTTAACCGGTGTAAATGTTGGGGATTACGGTAAATATATAAATACTGATCTTTTTTCTTTACTTAAAAAAATGGTTGATGTACCGGGAAAATTCAGAATCAGAATCAGTTCAATAGAACCAAATTTACTTACTGATGATATTATTGAATTAACTGCTAATAATGATAAAATGTGCAAACATTTTCATATACCACTACAAAGTGGTAGTTCTGATGTTCTAAAATTTATGCAGCGAAGATATTCAAATAAGTATTATTCATCTTTAATAAAGAAATTAAAAAATAAAATACCAGATGTTGGGATTGGTGTTGATTTAATTGTTGGAACACCTGGGGAAACAAAAGATCATTTTAATCAGACCCATAAATTTTTAACTGATTTACCTGTTTCATATTTACATGTTTTCACTTATTCTGAAAGGCCAAACACAAAAGCAGTTGAAATGCCTGGTAAGGTTAATATAGTTGAAAGAAAAAGGAGAAATAAAATTTTAAGAATATTAAGTGAAAGGAAAAAACAAATTTTTTATAATGAAATGGTTGGTAAAAATTTGGAAGTTTTATTTGAATCGGAAAATTCAGGTAAAACTATAAAAGGATTTTCATCTAATTATGTTAGAGTAGAAAATAAATACAATAACTATCTTGCAAACACTTTCTGTAAAATAAATATTAAGGAAGTGGAATCTGATATTTGCCGTGGAAAAATTATTAGTAATAAAAAAGCTGTTGATTTATCCTTAGTTTAATATTTATATTAAAAGTAATGAAAAAAATTATTTTAATAACATTTTTAGCTGTCGGCTTTATTTATTCTCAAAGTAATAATCTTTTACAGTTAGAGCAGCAAATAAAAGATAATACTAAAGAGTCAGTTAAAATTAATCCACTTCAACAAGTACTAACTTTCCATAAAAAAAGTACAGGCTTAGCAGTTCTTTATTCGTTGTTACTTCCCGGAATGGGAGAACTATATGCTGATTCATATTCAAGCGGTAAATTTTTTACCATTACTGACGGTGTACTTTGGGGAGTTTATATAGGAATCAACAGCAGTGCAAATTTTAAGAAAGATAAATATCAAACATTTGCTGTTACTAACGGCGGAGTAATTAATACTAACCAGTCGGATACTTATTATTCAATAATTGGAAATTATATTAATATTGATGATTATAATAACCAAAAAGCCCTTGAGAGAGATTTTAACGCAATGTTTGATAAAAATAAATTTTATTGGAACTGGCAAAATAACGATACTAGAAAACAATACAGAGATATGTGGTCATCAAGTGAAAATTCTTTTAATGACTTAAAATTTATTGCCGGGGCTTTAATTATTAACAGACTGGCTAGTGTTATCAATGCTGTCAGATTAGTTTCTGCTTATAATAAAAGACAAGATAAAGAACTTACCTGGAATTTTTCTCTTGGCGTTAAAAGAAGTATTACCTTACCAACAACTCTATCACTTAATTTTAAAACAAATCTTTAAAGACTTGATCTAAATTTATTAAATCCTTTTGATTCAAATTTATTTCCACCTTTATCAATTATTAAACATTCTGTGTTTTCCAGTCCCTCTATTAACACTATACTTTTCTTGGCTCCAAGAACAAAACAAGCAGTGGAAAGTGCATCAGCAAATAATGTATTTTTAGTAATAATAGTTACACTTTGGCAAAGATTAGCAGAGTAGCCTGTTTGTGGATTTAATATATGATTATATCTCTTTCCATTTTGCATAAAATAATTTTCATAATCCCCTGATGTGGCAATTGCAAAATCTTTTAAGATTATATTTTCAATAAACATATTAGATAATCTTGGATGTTTAATGCCTACATTCCAATCTTTTCCTATTCCCTTTACTTCACCTCCAATATTAACCAATGCAATTTTAATTCCCATAGATTTAATTTTTTCAATTGCTTTATCAACAGCATAACCCTTTGCAACAGAACTGAAATCTAATTTAATGTTTATATTTTTTTTTAATCCTTTTTTAAGTAATGTAATTTTATTCCAACCTGAATTTTTTAATGATTCTCTAATATTTTTTTGAGGGGGTAATTTTGGTGTATCTGTTTCAAATCTCCAAATTGATGTTAATACACCTAATGCCGGATCATATGCCCCATCAGTTACTTTCCAAACAGAATCACAAATAAGAATAAAATTATATAGCTCATCATTTAAATTTATTATTTCATCATTAGAATGGTTTATACTCCAGACAAAACTTTTTTTATTGTATGTCGAAAATAATTCATCTATTCTTTTAATTTCTTCAAATGCATCATTGATTGCTTGGTTAGTAAGTTTTGTGTCATTATTTAAAATTTTAATTTCAGAAATTGTACCCATTATTATTTGTGTACGGTTTATAACTCTAGTAGGATCTTCAAATAATAATTTCGATAAATAAAATCCACAAATAAATAATACAACAAAAACAATGATCAGAATTACACTATTTTTAACTTTTTTCGTCAAACTGTTTTTATTAAAATTTTATTTGGAACGCAGGCAATTATATTTTTAGAGGTTGACATTTTTTTGCAGAGTTTGTGTCTGCAGGGAGATTTCTTAATTATTATTTTACCGCTTGATATTTCAACTATAGTATTTCCAATTTTACCAGGACAAAGTATATTTGAATAATTTTTTGCAAATGATATTTTATCAATAATCCCTTTCTCATTTTCTAAAATGAAATATTTTCTCTTTTGATAAATAAAATCAGATAAATAATTTTTTTCTTTCATTTCAATACTTAACAGACAATTAGCTGTTTTCCCTTTTACTTGTTCTCTGAATCTTAAAAATGAATTTGTAAGATCAAACTTAGGATCAAGTACTAATTTTTTATTGCTGCTTATAAAAATATCTGAATTTATTGGATAATCTAATTTTGATAGTTTTATTTCTACAATTTTAGATGAAAGAAAATTATTATCTGCAACAAAAAATCTTTTATTTATTATTTCATCAAGTCTTTTATAGTTTAAAAATTTATTAAACTCATTATTATTAATTTTATTTTTAAATAAACTCAGACAATTAATTATAGTATCATTTTCTGAGGATAAAAAAGAATAAGCAGAGAAATTTGTTTCAGTTTGTTCACCATTTATAAGAACACTCCCCACACCTATTCCACTGCTTAATGCGGTTATACCAACAATTCCTGATTTTATAAATTCTCTTCTGTTCATTATTCAGCTTTCTTAAAAAGAAGTTCAAAAAGTATGATAACTACCATTGTAAATAATGATAAATACAAAAGGATTGAAGAGATTGCAGCGAAATAAACAAATACTTCCGATAAATATCTCATTCCCCAGATAGAACCAAAAGTGATTATAGTTGATATTAAAGGTTCTATCATTAAAAATAATTTCAAACTACCGGATATTATTGAATTGAAATAAAAAATAAAACCAACTGCAAAAAGTATAAGTGAAAATCCTATAATATGATTATGAGTTGTAATAAGCATTTCAGAAATAGGTTTAGGATAAGAATCCGGAATTTCTAACACATCCACATTTTTATTTACTTGTGAGCCTTTAAATCTTTCAATTGCTTTGTTAGGTGAATATTTTGTTGTTTGGCTTAAATAAGTGAGTCCCATTATTACCCCTACAGATAGAACAATTACAAAAACAGCAATAAATAATTTTAATGATTTTTCTAACTGATATAATTTTATTTTCATATTTTATTTTTAATTTTATTGTAAAGTAAGGTTAATTTTTTTATCCCTTTTGTTACTGATCTAACAGAAATTGTTGCACCGCTTATACTGTCTATATCATCCCCTACTTTAAATTTTGAATTTAAGTCTTTTCCCTTAAACTGATTATTCCATATTTTTAATTTTACACCGCCTCCATAAGGTTCTCTGTATTTTACTATATCAGTTGAAATAATTTCACCGCTTAAATTAAATAGTACTAAAAAAGTAATTGGCATTGATTTACCGTAAACATTATCCAAAATACCTGTGCTAATTAAAGAATCAGATTTTAAGATTTTAAATATATATACAACTTCTGAATAAAAATGTTGTTGAGCTTCCTTTTCAATTTCATTTTTAATTTTTAATGGAATTTCATATTTAACAGATTCAATATTAACATTATCGCCAAATTGTAATTTAATTATGTCAAAAGTCTGCTCTTTAATTGACTGGGGATAAATATATATCCCCAATAGAAAAATTAAAATTATGATTTTATTTTTATTCGAGAATTTCATTAAAACATATACCCAACACCAACATTAAAAATTTTGGTTATAAAGCTGTCAAATTCTCTTTCTCTTTGTCCATAATCCAATTTTACAACTATTGAAGGAATTGGTTTTATTGAAACGCCAACCATCCATTTTGAAAAATGATTTTTTGTTTCGATTGTTCCTCCGGAAATTGTATTAGCTGCAGTGTTGTAATCAGTATATCTGAAGAATGGAATTATATCGGATTCTGATTTAAAGACTTCTTTTAAATTATAACCTAAATCAAGATAATAACCTTTTGAGTTTTCAATATTTCCACTACTGTAACTTATATTACCAAATTCAAAAACTGCTATAATATTGTTAGCATCGTATTTACCGTGAAGTTCAGTAAGGATAATTTTATTTTCTGTTGTGTTCCCCTTCGCATCATTGTAAGTAAATGATCCGCCAACAATTAAACCGGAAAGACCCAAATAATCGATATTTGCACTATATAAAAAT
>PFGS01000236.1:6072-6214 GCA_002783525.1 Ignavibacteriales bacterium CG12_big_fil_rev_8_21_14_0_65_30_8
TCAGATTTGAAGCCTTTTTGCCTTCCACCTCTTATTCCCTCTCCGGCTGAAAATTTATCACTATTCAAACCCTCCATTACAGATAACTTAAAAGTAAAATCATTAAAATTCCCATACATAGCTGCACCGTTGCCAAACCAAG
>PFGS01000053.1:0-4119 GCA_002783525.1 Ignavibacteriales bacterium CG12_big_fil_rev_8_21_14_0_65_30_8
AATTAGTTCTGTTGGATTTGAATTTTCTGTTCTGTATATATTGTAACCAGCAATATCTGGTTCTGGGTTTGGGCTCCAAGTCAAATGTGGGTGGTAATTAATTATAGAAAGATTTAAGTTTTTTGGTTGAGAGGGATTTGGACTACTTAAGTAATTAGTCCATACATAATCTGATAGCACCGATTCCTTGTTAGTATTATCTACTGCTGAAATTTTATAGAAAATTTTATACGAAGGATCGCCATAAGTAATTACAGGATCAGTCCAGCTGGTTTGACTTGAAGATACAGTGGTTACATAATTGTAACTTGTTGGTTCACCTCCGGATGTATTAGCTTTGTAAATTTTATAACTACTTGTATCAGATTCTAAATTTGCATCCCAAGTTAAATATGGGTGAGAATCTACTATTGAAAGATTTAAGTTTTGTGGTTTTGCCGGTTGTGCATTCTCAGGGTTATTGACATAAAAATTGACTATTATATTATTCGATAGGTCTTTACTTATTAATTCAACACCTATATTACTTAAATCCGGATAAGTACTAGGATTACTCCAAGGAGAAAAAAGTTGGTTATATCCGAAGTTAAAATAATCTTCATTACTACCTAAATAATCGGGATGATTTACAGTATCACCTGTAGTAATAACTACTTTTCTTAAGTCTAATTTTGTTTTACCATAATTTTTATTAGGTATATCTTTTTCAAATGGATATATATATAAAGCACTACTCTTTTTCCAATCCCACTTACCATAAGCACTTTCAATCCCTATAAAACTATTTGAAAATATGTGTGTTATCAATAAACCAGTTCCAGGACTTACTAAAGGACCTCCGTTATACTTTTTTAAAGTATTTTCATAATAGCTTACACGCTGATGATTATCAATAAGAAAATAATGAGATGAGTTTGGTATATGAATTTCCCAAACTTTAGATGTAGAAATTGCATCTGTAATTGTAACATTAGCTTGATTTGAATTAACAATTATTGTATTACTCCAATCCAACTGCGACCTTTCATAAGAACTCATTACACCGGAACCGTAACCATCCATCAATCCATGATATCCAATTCCATCCGTATGGGGAAGATATGGCATAAGATAATGTCCGAATTCGTGAGGCATAACACCTAAAGCTCCTTCTGGACTAATCACACCACTTTGGAATGTACCTGAACCATACTTACGATATGCACTTATAGTTTTTCCATCTTTCGTTAAGCTATATCCACTTTCAAATTTATCCTGGGCTCCTGCTAATCCTGCGATGCCTTGATAGCTTCCTAAACTGTCTAAAGAAGCTGTATTCGCAAATCTAAAACATATTTGTATCATATCAACTTTGCCGTCATTATTATTGTCATAATCGGCAAAATTAACATAAGGGTCTATTCCATTTAGAATTTCTTCTGTTAAATATCCAATACCCCGACCTTTTGAAAGATAATAATAGTTTTGTGCGCTATCAGGCTGATAGTATACTACATCACCTATAACATCAAAACTTCCATTTGACATTTCTTTAAAATATCCGCTTAAGCTAGGATTTTGATAAGATGTTTGAACAGTAGTTGATAATAAAGATGGACCCCAACTTGGCATAGAATTTAATGCAGCCGGCCATAAATCAGTGTCAGGCGATTGCTCAAATGTATCATCAGAAAAATTACATAGTACAATAAGCATTTTGAAAGTACCTGTATGCGGGAATGAAGTAGGCGAAGAAGTTGT
The DNA here is from genome assembly GCA_002783525.1 of Ignavibacteriales bacterium CG12_big_fil_rev_8_21_14_0_65_30_8. Classification (GTDB taxonomy): domain Bacteria; phylum Bacteroidota; class Ignavibacteria; order Ignavibacteriales; family Ignavibacteriaceae. The sequence goes on from PFGS01000053.1 coordinate 1,741, forward strand.
ATCTGTACTAGCGCAAATGGTATCATATTGCTGTGCAAATATAGATTGAACATTTATAAAAAATGTTAATAAGAAAACTATAATAAGTTGAAAAGAAAGGTGAATTGAAAAATTCTTGCAGTTATACATTTTGCCCCCTAGGTTTTAAATGAATAATAGTTTAATATATTAAATTATTATAAAAGATACAATGTATATTTTATGTCAACATTCAAATTTTCCAGTTTTTATGGAATTTCAAAATTTAATATTTAATGTCTAATTTTTAAATTGCTCTCATTGCTATTCCCGCTGCGGGTGTAAAGGAATTGTATCTTTCTCCGAAGAATGGATTGTTATAAACTTCTGGTTCAGGTGTAAGTTTTTCAAAAGGATTATATTGTATAAAATCCAATGTGGTAATATCTTTTATAGAACTTATCAATGCAGGAGATAAATTTTCACCTGAAATATAAGCAGTATCAATTCTGTCAGGTGTAATTCTTTTATTTTTAGTATTTATTTCATTTACAATTTTTGATGGGATTTCACTTACATTATTAACTCTTATACTTTTAAATAATAGTGGTTTCCTTTCGTACGAGAAAATTAATGAAAGAATATTATTTGAATAATAAGCGCTGAGTGTTAATCCTATTACTTTTGAAGATGTTACAATATTAAGTGCTCTTTCAGCAGCAAGAAATAGATTATCAGTATAAATTAATTTTAAGTTATTCTGATAACAGAAATTCTTAATTATTTTTAAATATCTCCTGTTAATACCGACGACTAATACAGTATTGTGGTCAATAAGATTATTTTTTTCTATTTCTACATATTGTATTAAAAGATCGTTAGTAGGTGCTTGCGGGTAAAGTACGGAAAGTTCCCACTTTAATTCTTCTGTTAAATCATCGTGAAGAAGAGTGTTATCATATGGAATTTGAGCAATGTAGAATAATTCTTGGGGAAGAGTGAAAGAAGCAAACTGTGTTTCCAGTGGATTTTTTAAAACAATTTCATCAAAAGCACTTTGCAAAAGAGAACCAATTTTTGTTTCTTTATCTCTTTTGAAATCTATAACTTCATTAAAAAATGCTTCATCTACATTTCTTAAAAAGAAATGATTATTAGTACAATTAATTTCAACAACCTGCAGTTTTGAATTAGATACAGAAAAGCCTGCATGGTTTTTGAATGTATTCATTACTTATAATTTTACTCCCAAGAAGCTGTATTCTTTAAAGCATCGTCAAATAAACTTCCTACTGTTCCGTAGCCATCAGGATCTTTTAAGAAATATCTTTTACCCAATACAATTGTAGTATCAATCCTTTTTATTCTGCCATATCTGTTTGTTACAGTATCAATGTTAGTAGAAGTATCAATTTCCAAGATATAATCAGCTAAAGATTTTGGTGTTTTGTATAAACTTTCTGGAACAAATTCTCCATCGGATAAAGCTGTAAAAGGATTTAAAGATCTTTGAATAACAGTATCAAAACTATTTATCAGTTCTTGTACTTTAGTATCATATTTAATAAAATTGACTAATGAATCTAAATTGTCAGTATAACTTTTATGTTTTTGCTCCCATAAAATCTCAGCTTGTTTAATGTTTTCCATTCTAAGTCTGGATTCATTTTTAAAGAATTTCTCAGATTCAACTACATTTTTAGGATCAATAATAGCAACTTTAATTAATACACCTATTAAAATTACTATAACTACGTAAAGTGCTGCGTGAATATACCAGGGTTCTGGTTTAGAAGTCATTTTTCCTCCGGAGCTTTAAAAATTTAGATTTAATTTTTAATATATAAATACTTTTTAATTTTATTGAACTTTAAATTACCGATACCTTTGATATTTAACAATTCCTGTAAGTCTTTTATTCCATTTTTTTCAGTACGGTACTTAATTATGTATTCAGCAGTTGTTTCTCCTATTCCAGGAAGAGAAATTAAACCTTCAACATCAATTTTGTTGATATCAAATTTTCCAGAAATTTTGTTTTTTTTAACAACTTTTGATTTGTTAAAATCTGAAACTTTCTGCTTATAATCAATATTATCTTCGTTTTTAATTTTATTTAAATTTTCTAAGCTATCTCTTTTAATTGCTGCATAAAACAAGCTGTCCTGCTTGGAATAATCAAATTCTTTGTAAACAGATTTATTTTTATCAAAAAACAAGTATTTATAACCAAAACCGATGATAAAGATTGCTAATAAAAATAAAATAACTTTTATTTCTGTTTCTGTAAAGCCAATTTTTTCTGATATTTTTTTTAGTTTGTCCTTCAATTGCTCTATCTTATTTTCTTACAAAGAATAAATAAAATTGAAATAAAGAAATATTTTTTAGCTAATAAATTTATCTGTTGCGTTTGAAAAA
>PFGS01000053.1:4181-6476 GCA_002783525.1 Ignavibacteriales bacterium CG12_big_fil_rev_8_21_14_0_65_30_8
GATCTTTTTCTATTGAATTAATTTTCTTTGGGACATCAATATTGATTCTAACATATTGATCACCACTGCCTGAACTGTTTAAATGTTTGATCCCTTTATTCCTCATTTTTAACAATTTGCCTGCGTTTGTACCGGAATCAATTTTTAATTTTGCAATGCCATTTAATGTTGGTACCTCAACTTCGTCACCCAAAACAGCAGTTGGATAACTTATATGAAGGTCATAAAATATATCATCTTCTTCACGGAAAAAATATTTGTGAGGTTCTTCGTGAAAAACTACAATTATGTCACCGGCTCTGCCATTTCTTTTACCTGCATTACCCTGGTTTCTTAAAGTCATATAACTTCCTTCGTGAACACCGGCCGGTACATTAATTTTAATTGCAACTTCATCTTTTACTCTTCCGTCACCTTTACATTTTTTACAAGGATTATCAATTACACTGCCTTCTCCGCCGCAATTATTACAGGTAGTAATATTTACAAATTGACCAAATACTGAACGGGAAACTTGTTTAACTTCACCTGTACCGTGACAAACAGGGCAGCTTGTTTTGGAACTTCCACCTTCGGCTCCGTTACCTTTACAAGAGTTACATGTTACAAGTTTATTTATTTTCAGTTTCTTTGTAACACCTGCTGCAATTTCTTCAAGTGTTAATTTCAGTGTTACTCTTAGGTCAGAACCGGTTTGCCCGGTTCCTCTTCTTTGTGAACGGCTTCTTTGTCCACCCCCAAAAAAATCATCAAAAATTGATGAGCCTCCAAAAATATCTGAAAAATGTGAAAAGATGTCATTAATATCTGAAAATCCTTGATTTCCAAAACCACCGCGCATTCCTTCGTGACCAAATTGATCGTAGCGGGCTTTTTTGTCATTGTGACTTAAAACTTCGTAAGCTTCTGCAGCTTCTTTAAATTTTTCTTCGGCTTCTTTGTCATCGGGATTTTTATCCGGATGATATTTCATTGCCATCTGTCTGTAAGCTTTTTTGATTTCTTCTTTTGTAGAATTTTTATTTACACCTAATATTTCGTAATAGTCGCGTTTTGCCATTAATTTTCTTTTCCCTCGTTTTTAATTTCATTATCAGAATTATTCTCTACTTTTTCTTCAACTATTTCTTCACTTACAATAACTTTTGTATGTCTGATAACTCTGTCTTTATAAATGTATCCAGTTTCTATCTCGTCCAAAACTGTATGCGGTTCAACACCTTCTTCTTTTCTCTGCATTATGGCTTCGTGATATTCAACATCAAATGGTTTTCCAACAGCTTCTATTTTTTTTATGCCCTGATCGTTTAGTGTTTTCATCAATTTATCATAAACAAGTTTTAATCCTTTTTTCAAAGCATCAATATCTTGAGCATCATTAATATGTTTTAATGATCTTTCAAAATCATCAATTACAGGTAAAAGATTTGTAATAATATGTTCACCTGTATATTTAAGAAGATTTGATTGTTCATTATCAGTTCTTCTTTTATAGTTTTCAAATTCAGCAGCTTTTCTTAAAAGCTTATCTTTTAGTTCTGAGTTTTCCTTATTAAGATTATCTAATTCTTCTTTTAATTTTAACTCGGTTTCTTCAGCCTTTTTTTCTTTTTTTGAATGCTTCTCTTTCTTTTCTTTATCTTTCAATTTTTTTTCTTCCTTTTTCATTCTACTTTTTCCCTCAATAGGATTTTCTGTTAGTTAAAATTTCACTTAACATTTTTGACATATAGTCAACAATGGCAATAACTTTTGAATACTTCATTCTTTTTGGTCCGATAATTCCCAATGAACCGGAAGTATTACCAATTTTATAAGTTTTGCTTATAAAACTGTAGTCAGTAAGTTTTTGATCTTCATTTTCTGCACCGATAGAAATTTGCACGGAATTATTTTCTATAGTTGATTTCTTATCAAGAATATGAATAATTATTTCTTCATCTTCCAGTAGTTCGATCACACTTTGGAATCTTTCAGGTTCTTCAAATTCAGGATGTTTGATCACATTTTTTACACCGGTAATTACAAGCCTTTCAGATGAACTTTTATCTGTAAAGATTTTTTCTGCAGAATCTACAAATAACCTTACAACCGGTTTTTCAGTACTTGAAATGTCTTTGAATCTTTCTGCAAATGTTTCTCTAATTTCAGCAAAAGAAAGTCCGTGTAATCTTTCATTCAATAAATTTTGAACCGATTCAATTTGTTTCTGTTTAATACCGGATTTTAATTCTAAAGTAATTGTTTTAATCATCCCAGATTTTATACTTACAACGACTAAAATTCTTTTGGATG
>PFGS01000194.1 GCA_002783525.1 Ignavibacteriales bacterium CG12_big_fil_rev_8_21_14_0_65_30_8
CCTAATTTTACAAAAAATGAGGTAAATAAAATAATTGAGCAAGTACAACCTAAAAGGATTTTAATAGAAGAAAATCTGAAAATAAAAATATCTTCAGAAGGTATTATTGAATTTCCGATTAATATTTCTTTAAAGAATATTGCAGACAAAAAAACTTTAGACAAAGATAACACTGCTCTTATAATTTTTTCATCCGGCTCCTCTGGAGAAGCAAAAGGAATTAAACTGAGTTATAACAATTTATTTAATTCTGCGAAATCACAAATAAAATTTTTAGCACTAAAAAAAGAAAACAAATATTTAGCCTCTCTTCCATTTTATCACATTGGTGGATTCTCAATAATTACAAGAACTTTATTCTCGAGAGGGATAATTATAATTCCTGACTCTATTAAAAATGATGATATAATTACTGCGGTTGAAAAGTATAAACCTAATTCAATTTCATTAGTCCCAACACAATTAAAAAGGTTGTTAGATAGTAATTTAAAACCATATACGGATTTAAAAAATGTTTTAATTGGAGGAAATTTTATAGATAATAGTTTAGTTGAGGAAGCTGTAAAAAATGGTTTGAATATTATTAAAGTCTACGGATCAACAGAAACTTGTTCTTTTATAACAGCCAAAAGAATTAGCTTGAATAATTTAAATTCAAATTCTGTTGGTAAGATAATTGGGAATAATAAAATTAAATTTATTTATAACAAAATTGCTGTTAAGGGTGAATCTGTAATGCAAGGATATTTTAATCAACAAGCTGATTTTACAGATGACGGATATTTTATAACTGAAGATATTGGCTATTTAGATAATAATAATGAATTAATTGTTGAAGGCAGACAAGATGATATTATCATTTCCGGTGGTGAAAATATAAGCCTTAAAGAAATTGGAAATTATTTAAATAAATTTAAGAAATTAAAAGATTATGCAGTAATTGGATTAAAAGATAAAGAATGGGGAGAAATTGTTACTGTAGTTGCTGTATCTAAAAATAATGAATTATTTCCACTAACTGATCTCAATAATTTTCTGTCAAAATATATTGCCAAATATAAACTTCCTAAAAAACTAATTTTTGCAGACCAAATACCGCGAAATGAAATGGGGAAAGTTTTGAGAAATGAACTCAAGAGAATATTGAATGTTGAATATTGAATAATGAATTTAGAAGTAAGGTAAGTTTGTTTTTATTATTTGTAATTTTTTTGAGCAGTTTCAACACTCTTCACAAATATTGAGACTAATTCATTAGATTCTTTTAATACTTTATTAATTTCTAACTCAGATTTAGAAATTTTACTTTTTTGAATAATTTTTAGACAGACCATACTTTCTCTTAATTCCTTCAATACAATTTTCATTTTGTGGATAAAGTCTTTTCTCGATTCTCCACTTTGTGCTTCTCTATAGTTTAATACTGACGAAGTTGCAGAACGAATTAATTGATTTGCTAAAATACTCCCAGCATTAGATTTGTTTATGTTTTTTGTTAATTCAATAATTAATACAGAAAATTTATTAGCCTTTCTTCAATATCATATTTACTCATATTTGCTTCTCAAATAATTACTTCAACATTCATCATTCGAAATTCATAATTCAACGAAGTGTGCTTCAAGTTTTTCTTTCACATTTTCATCAATCTTTGTTTTCTTCCAATCCTTTTTGTTTAAAAACACATGAACAGTTCTAACATTATTAGTTATTTCATTTTTATCATTTTTAATTAAATATGTTAGCTCAAAAGATGAATCTTTTAGAATTGTAACTGTTATTTCTATTTCTGCTGTTTCGCCGGCAAGTAATGGTTTTCTATATTTAGCTTCACTGTGGATTATTGGAACTAAAAATTTATCGTTGGTCCAAAAATTTTCTTTTAAATTAAATGATTCAAGCATCATTTCGTATGCTTCGTGACAAATCAAATATACTCTGCCGTAAAATAAAATTCCGGCAGGATCACAATCGTAAAAATTTATTCTTCTTTTATATTTAAACATAAATACTCTTAATTCATTCTATATTTATAATAATTTATTTCTTAAAATAACAAAGTATTTGATAATTTGAATTAGATGAAAAAATTGTAAAATCTATTTTTATATTAATCTTATATCATCTAAAAAAGGTAATTCATTTCTTAGTTTATTCACTTTCTCTAATTTAATTTCAGTTGTAAAAATTCCTTCTTCATTTTCAACAGATAATAATTCATTACCCATAGGATCAAATACACTGCTGTAGCCATTGTATTTTAATTTACCAGTATCCCCCACTCTGTTAACACCTGCAACATAGCATTGATTTTCAATTGCTCTTGCTTTTAATAAATGACGCCAATGTTCAATTCTATCAACTGGCCAATTTGCAATAACAGTTAATAATTCTACCTTTTGCTTTGCATAAAATCTGTAAAGCTCAGGGAAACGCAAATCATAACAAACTGATAAACCAATTTTCCAATTTCCACATTCTGCAATTTTTGTTTTGATGCCTGCTGAATAATTTTTATCTTCTGTTGAAAAAGTAAAAGGATGTATTTTTTTATAAATGGATTTTACTTCTCCATTCTTATCTATTAACACAGAAGTATTAAATATACTTTTGCCTTCACTAAATATTATTCCGGTAATAATATTTATTTGTTTTGTTTGAGCAAGTTCTTTAAAAAATGAGAAACTAGCGCCTTCTATTCCTTCTGCTAATTGTTTTGATTTCATTGAAAAACCGGTCAATGTCATTTCGGGTAAAATAAGAAGATCAATTTTAGTTTTATTCTGATTAAGAAGATTTATTATTTTTTTCTTGTTATCTTTTTTGTTTTCCCAAACCGGTGAGTACTGTAAAAGACCAATTTTCATTTTTACCTTTGATTATATTTATTTGTAATTTTACTGCAATTATAATTTATAAAAATATCTCTTAATGAACACAAAAGAAAAAATAAAAGTCGGAATTCTTGGTGCAACTGGCAGCGTAGGGCAAAAATTTATTGCATTACTTGCAAATCATCCATGGTTTGAAATCTCTGAACTCGCAGCTTCAGAAAAATCCTCCGGTAAAAAATATAAAGATACAGTTAATTGGATAATCCCAAATGAGTTACCAAAAGAAATTGGAGTAATGAAAATTAAAAACTGTACGCCTAATTTAAATTGCAAATTAGTTTTCTCAGGATTAGATTCAAGTGTTGCCGGTGAAATTGAAAAAGACTTTGCACAAAATGGTTATACAGTTATATCAAATTCTAAAAATCATAGGATGGATGAAAATGTTCCTCTGCTAATTCCTGAAGTAAATCCTGAGCATTTAGAACTAATTAAACACCAAAAATTTAATGGCGGTGCAATTGTTACAAATCCAAATTGCTCAACTATTGGACTTACAATTGCATTAAAACCACTATTGGATAATTTTGGAATTGAAAGTGTAAATGTTGTAACAATGCAAGCAATTTCGGGTGGTGGTATTGAAGTAATGAAATCTGATGTAGTTAAAAACAATGTAATCCCTTTTATCTCCGGTGAAGAAGGCAAAATGGAAACTGAACCTTTAAAAATTTTAGGAGAATTTAATTCAAATAAAATTAGTTTTGCTAACTTTTCTATCAGTGCTCAATGCAATAGAGTATTTGTTTTTGATGGTCACACAGAATGTGTTCAAATAAAATTAAAGAAAAAAAACACTACTAAAGAAATAATTAATATTTGGGAAAATTTTAAATCAATTCCTCAAATAAAAGATCTTCCTTCAGCTCCCAAACAAGTAATTCATTACTACGAAGATGAAAATCTTCCACAACCAAAATATCAATGTGATATTGACAAAGGTATGGCTGTTTCAATAGGTAGGCTTAGAACTGATAATTTATTTGACTTTAAGTTTGTTGTTTTATCCCACAATACCATAAGAGGGGCTGCAGGTGGTGCCATCCTGTGTGCTGAATTAATGCACATCAATTCGTTATTATAATTAAATAATCTAAAATCATTTAAAATAAAAATGGCATGATGTCGTAGCCTAATCCAACACCATGCCATGGTAGGTTTTTCGATTGGTATGGTTATTTAAAGAAATAACCAAATAACAATATGTTGTAATCTTTAAACCGGATGTTCTAATTAGATGCACTCTCCCCTAAATTAAAACTGAGAAATAAAAGATTACACACATTTGTAGCAATCTTCATTCCAATTTTTTCTTTGTAAATTTAATTAAAAAGGTTGTTCCCATTTGCAGTCAAGAGAAATATCAAACATAAATTGTCAAAAAAGAGAATAAGACTTATATTTAATCACATTTTTCAATATTATATTAAATAATAATTATTTTTCTATCATTTTGAAAGATTTAGTAAGTACTATTGATAAAATATTTGGTATGATTTTAACTATAAATTCATTTTTAAGAGTAAAAATTTGAAAGAAGAATTAGATATTAAATTTGGTTTTGAACTGTTTGATAGCTTTTACGGAATGTGCTTTATTTTGGATACTGAAGGTAATATTGTAAGATCAAATAAATCAGCTGAAAATTATTTACAAAAAAAAGCCGAAGAACTAAATCAAATATGTTTTTTTGATATTTTCTCAGAAAATGATAAACAAGAAATTAAGAATTGCTTCATTAAAAGTTTGAATGAAAATAAGAGTAATAATTTATCTACATATTTAAAAATTGAAAATAAAACCTGGAACTTTAATTTACTTTTTTCTCCATGTTGTTTTAATGGAAAAAATAGACCTCAATTTTGTTTTACCAATGCAAGAGATATAACAGAAAAGAAACAATTAGAAAAAGATCTTTTGCAATTCTATTCAATTGCAGAAAATACTGTAAACCCTTTACAGGTAACTGACCTTGATGGAAAAATGATATATGTTAACCCGGCTTTTGTAAAGATCAGCGGTTATAAAAAAGAAGAATTGTTGGGTTCAGATCCAAAAATTTTCGGAAGTAAAAAACATTCGAAAAGTTTTTGGGAAAATATGTGGAAAACAATTTCTAAAGGAAATGTATGGTCAGGAGAAATTGAGAATAAGAAAAAAAATGGTGATCCATTTTATACTTATTTGTTAATATCTCCTATTTTAGATAATAATGGTAAAGTTACAAGCTATTTTGGAATTCACAGAGATATAACTGAAAAGAAGATGTTAGAAAAACAATTAATACATACCCAAAAAATGGAAAGTATGGGAACATTGGCAGCCGGAGTTGCCCACGAAGTGGGAAATCCATTGGCCTCAATTTCAGCTCTGGTTCAAGTTGTAATCCGTTCAACTTCGGATGATTTTGCAAAAGAAAAATTAAGTCTGGTTAGAAATCAAATAAGTAGAATTTCAAAAATTATTAGAGATCTTGTTGATTTTTCCAGACCATCAACTTATAAACTGCAGTTGACAGATATTAACAAACAATTAGTAGAAGCAGTAGATATTATTGAAGTAGGAACAAAAAATAAGAACATTGAATTTAAAATTGAACTTGATGAAAATATTCCAAAATTATACCTTGTTGCTGATCAGATACAACAAGTTTTTATTAATATCTTACTAAATGCGGTTGATAGTATTTTAGATGATAAAAATCTAAGCAAACCAAAACAAATTTGGGTAAGATCTTCTATTAATGAAAATATGGTTAACATAGAATTAGAAGATACTGGTCATGGAATACCGGAAGAAAATATCGAAAAAATATTTGAGCCATTTTATACAACTAAAGAAGAAGGCCGAGGAACTGGTTTAGGACTTTGGGTTAGTTATGGTATTTTAAAAAGCTTACAAGGAGATCTAATAGTAGACAGTGTAAACGGAAAAGGAACAAAATTTACAATAAAACTTCCAATTCAATCGTAGAAAGGGGAACATAATGATAAATAACATTCTAATTGTAGACGATGAAGAAATAATAAAAGATTCTTTATCGTATATATTAAAAAAAGAAGGGTATGAAGTTGATGAAGCTTCAAATGGTAAAGAGGCATATGAAAAAATAATTAAGAAGCCTTATTCTCTTGTAATAACAGATATTGAAATGCCTGTTATGAAAGGAACCGAATTAATTGAAAAGATTGTAAAATTAAATTTACAAACTTCAATAATTGTGGTAACGGCATTTGGTTCTTTGGATACTGCTATAACTGCCCTAAGAAACGGTGCAAGTGATTATATCCTTAAACCTGTTGATTTTGATGAACTCATCATTAAAGTAAATAAATTATTTGAGATAAAAGAATTACTAATTGAAAACAAAATTTTAAGAAATGAAATTCACAGAGATTTTGATTTTGAAAATATAGTTGGTAAAAGTGCACCAATAAAAAGAATTT
>PFGS01000082.1:0-1120 GCA_002783525.1 Ignavibacteriales bacterium CG12_big_fil_rev_8_21_14_0_65_30_8
TTTTTATTCCCGTTTTTTTGAAGCAAATGATATTTAAATTCTTAATTAATGTCAATTAATTTTTCAGAGGTTTTTTTTATTCCCGTTTTTTTGAAGCAAATGATATTTAAATTCTTAATTAATGTCAATTAATTTTTCAGAGGTTTCTAAAGAACCTGTCAGTTAAATTTAATTCCATAAAAAATTATGAAAATATATACTAAAAGTTTGTTGAATAATTATGAGCAGTCATTAACTTATGACGACATCAGTTTAATCCCCACAGAAGTTTCAAGAATAAAATCCAGAACGGAAGCCAAAACAGATTGTAAATTTTTAGGCAAAGATCTATCAATGCCCGTAATATCAAGCCCTATGGATACAGTTACAGGAATTGAGATGGCAAAAGCATTAACTGAACTTGGCTGTCTTGGTATTTTAAACAGATTTGATTCATCTCTGAATAAGGTGATGACAAATAAAACGAATGGTGTACGAGCTGTATCAATCGCCCTTAACACACCTTTGGATGTAGTAAAAAAATTAGCTGATAACGGATATATTATTTGTATTGATACTGCAAATGCAAACAATAAAGAAGTGTTAAAAAAAACTGAAGAAATTAAAAAAACAAATAATGTTAAAGTAATTGTTGGTAATATTGCTCAGGGTGACAGCTTAAAACAATTGGAGAATTCCGGTGCTGATGCAGTTAGAGTTGGAATAGGCGGGGGGAGTGTATGCACAACATCAATTCAAACCGGAATTGGCATTGGACAAGTATCATCAATTTTAGATGTACTTGAAAAAAGAAATAAACTAAAATTAAAAATAAAAGTTATTGCTGACGGTGGAATAAAAGGACCCGGTGATGTTGCAAAAGCAATTGCTCTTGGTGCTGATGTTGTTATGCTTGGCCGAATGTTAGCCGGTACAAGAGAAACACCGGGAGAAGTTATAAAATATGCTGACCAACTTTGGAAAAAATACAGAGGATCTGCTTCCTTTGGAGTAAAAATGAAAAATGAATTTATTGAAGGTGAAGAAACGATGATCCCATATAAGGGTGCTGTCAAAAATGTTATTGATGGAATCTCGGACGGTCTTAGAAGTTCTATGAGTTATATGAATTGTCTAAACT
>PFGS01000082.1:1136-1278 GCA_002783525.1 Ignavibacteriales bacterium CG12_big_fil_rev_8_21_14_0_65_30_8
TAAAGATACTTTTGCCGTTTTAAGTAACAGTTCTTATTTGGAAAGATTACCTAAAAAATAATTTTACTCCCTATTTACTCTGTCGATACTAAAAGCAGGAACACAAAAAGATAAGTATTCAACTTCTTCCTCAAAAGGATTT
>PFGS01000082.1:1323-6335 GCA_002783525.1 Ignavibacteriales bacterium CG12_big_fil_rev_8_21_14_0_65_30_8
TTTTTTAGAACAATTTTTTCATCATCAATTTCTAATTGTTTTTTGCCATTAACAATAAAAGTGATTTCGTCAAACATTGGTGTTTGAAATGGTTCTGCCCAACAGGGAGGAGCTATCATGTGTGCGACACTAAAATCACCAACATTTTTACTGGTTTTGCCAAAATATTCTTCAATTAATTTGCCATCGTTTGTTGGTACAATAAATGGATCTTTTTGAATTTCATATTTACTCATAAAGAAACCTGCTAATTTTTAAATCTTTTTAATCTTAGTGAATTACTTACAACCGAAACAGAACTTAAAGACATTGCAAAAGCTCCTATCATTGGATTAAGTAATCCCATTGCAGCCAGAGGAATACCGATTGTGTTATAAATAAAAGCCCAGAATAAATTTTCTTTAATGGTTCTGATTGTTCTTTTTGATAATCTGATTGCTGTAACAACTCCCTGAAGATCACCTTTAATTAAAACAATAGAACCTGTTTCTATTGCAACATCGGTTCCACTTCCTATAGCAATACCAACATCACTTTGAGCAAGTGCAGGTGCATCATTTATTCCATCACCAACCATTGCAACAATTTCATTTTTATTTTGATATTCTTTAACCATATCAGCTTTATCCTGTGGTAGAACTTCAGCTTTAAATTCATCAATCCCAGTTTCATCGGCAATTTTTTTTGCAACAGAATTATTATCACCAGTTAGCATAACAGTTTTAATTCCCATTGATTTCAATTTTTTGATTGCTGAGATTGAACTTTCTTTTAATGGATCTTCGATTGAAAGATATCCTTTATAATTTCCATCAACAGCAAGATGAATTACAGTATTTGCAATATTATCTGTACTTTCTACTGTAATATAGTTATCCTCCATCAATTTTTTATTTCCTACAATTATTTTTTTATTATTTATCTTTCCTGTGATACCTTTGCCTGTTAAACTCAAAAATGAATCCACACTCTCTAAAGCGATATTTTTTTCCTTTGCAAAATTTATAACAGCTTCTCCAAGTGGATGTTCAGAAACACTTTCAACTGAAGCAGTATATTTTATAAAATCATCTTCTGATATATCTTTGGGATAAATAGAATTTACAACCGGTTTGCCTTCTGTAATTGTACCTGTTTTATCAAAAATAATTGTGCTTATTTTATGAGCTAATTCCAGACTTTCACCATTTTTAATTAGAATTCCGTTCTGAGCCCCTTTACCTGTACCAACCATAATAGCAGTTGGTGTTGCAAGCCCCAATGCACATGGACAAGCAATTATTAAAACTGCAACAAAGTTAATAAGTGCAGTGTTCATACCGCTTTCATTTGAAATTATCATCCAAGTTATAAATGTAATAATTGCTATTAAAATTACTATTGGTACAAAAATGCTTGCAACTTTGTCAGCTAAATTTTGAATGGGGGCTTTACTGCCTTGAGCTTCTTCCACCATTTTTATTATTTGTCCAAGTAGGGAATTGTTACCAATTGCAGTTACTTTAAACTCAAATGAACCGTTCTTATTTATTGTACCTCCAATTACTTTGCTGTTTATTTTTTTTTCAACCGGAATACTTTCACCTGTAATCATTGATTCATCTATAGAAGAATTTCCATTTAAAATTGTTCCGTCAGCCGGAATTTTACTTCCGGGTTTTACAACAACTATATCATCAATTTTTAATTGACTTAAATTTATTTCAAATATTTTACCATCTTTTTTAACAAACGCTGTTGTTGGTCTTAAGCCAATAAGTTTTTTAATTGCTGTTCCTGTTTTTGATTTAGCTTTTGCTTCTAGATATCGGCCTAATAAAATTAAAGTAATTATTACAGCAGCAGTATCAAAATAAACATGATCACTGGTTAGTATTGAAGGGAATAAAGATATTATAGTGCTGAATATAACTGCAGATCCCGTTCCAACAGCAACTAATGTATTCATATCAACTACAAAGTGTTTTAAGTTATTCCAGGTAATTGTAAAGAATCTTTTTCCTGTAATAAAAACCATTGGAAGAGTGAAAAGAAAAAGAATTTTATTTGTTTGATCTATTGTGAATACATTATTAAATAAGTCCCCGCCCATACTTAATAATAAAATGGGTATTGTTAGAATTACTGAGAGTATTAAATCTTTTTTTAATTTTTGTTCAAATTCATCTTTAAAACTTTGTGAAATTTTTTCTTTTTCAGATTGGTTGTTTACCTCATCTTTTTTTAGATCAATTTCATAACCAGCATCTTTAATAGTGGAGATTATTTGATCATATTTAACTTTATTATCATTTATTTGAAATGTTGCTTTTTCGCTTGCAAAATTTACATTTACATTTTCAATACCTTCTATTTTTTTTAGTGATTTTTCAACTCGCGCAACACAACTTGCACAAGTCATACCAATTATTGGGGCTGATATTGTCTTATTATTTTCACTCATCTTAAAATCCTTAATTTGAAATTACGCTGGTTAAATTATAACCGGCATTTTTAACTGCATCTTCAATTTCAGATTTACTAATTTTATCTTGTTCAAATTCAATTTCTGCTGAACCTATTTCAAGATTATTAATATTTATATCTAATTTAGATAATTCTTTTCTTAATGCCATTTTACAATGCTCACATGACATTCCTTCTATTATCAATTTTTCTTTTTTCATTTTATGTTCCTTTTTTATAAATGCTAGAACAAAAATAATGATGATATAAAAAAAATTATTATAGAATAAAGTAAATGTTTTATAAAATTTTATGATCGAGTGAGAAACAAGTTAAATCTTATCGATAGGGATTCTTTTTTTATTCTTTAGTTTTTTAAATGTTGATGGAGTGAAACCAGTAACTTTTTTAAATTGACTTGAAAGATGCTGAACACTGCTATAGCCTAATCTGTAAGATATCTCACTTAAGTTAAACTGATTATAAATAATTAGTTCTTTTACTTTTTCTATTCTTTGATGGATAATATAATTTTCAATAGTTTGATTTTCCAAGGATGAAAATAAATTACTCAAATATTGATAACTGTATCCCATTTTCTTTGATAAATATTTTGACAATTTCTCAAGCATTTTATTTTCTTCACTCTGAGATTGAATATATTCTAGTATGAATATTTTAATCTTTTCAATGATTTTAAATTGATCATTATCGAGTAATTCAAATCCATTTTTTTCTAAAATATTTCTGATAAGTTCTAAATTAATTTTTGTTGAACTTTCAAACGAAGCTTCTCCAAGTTTTATGTTTTTGATATTATATCCGATTTTTTCCAATTCATCTTTAACTACTTTAATGCATCTTGGACAAACCATGTTTTTTATATAGATAGTTTCTTTCATATAACTTCAATATAAAAATATTAATGGTCTAAGTAAATTTAGTTTTGGAATGTTAAATGGGAAGTGTTGTATTAACTAATAATTTTAGAAAGTTCTTTTGCTTTAATTTTATGCATTGGACGCATACTGCTATTAGAATAAATGTTATAAATATTTAATCTATTATTAATTTCTTGAGGTGTTAAAATTACTTTTGAAGCTCTATAGGATTCTATTGCAGAATTAGTAACATAAATTTTTTCATTTGGTTCATCCTCATAGGTATCTTCTTTTGAATGGGGGGCTAGAACTGGATTAAGTACTTTGAATCTTTCAAATCTTTGTAATTTTATTAAATCATTTTCAACTATGCGGCTTTTTTCTACCATTATAGTTATTCTATTATCAGCTGCTAATTCCTCTAAATAAGGCTGTTTTACACCTGATCTACCTCTTAGTTTGTATAGTAAATATGATAATATTACAAAGAAAGCTGTAAAAACAGTGAAAATACTTAGTGATGCTTCAATTATCGGGATTAATTCCATATCCTTAATTCATTATTATAGTTATCGTTATTATTCAACTTCTATACCAATAGAATATGAACTGTTTTTGATGTTTTTTACAAGATATTAAAGAAAATATGAGAATAGTTATCATTTTGAGACTTATAATTCTTACTTTCGTAAATATTATTAATATATGCTGGATTTATAATATTTAAACTCTAAAAATTGATTTTTCTTTAAAACTTAGATAAATTAAACAATTGTTTTATAATAAGTTAGAAAAATATATACTAATATTTTTATTAAGGTAAAAAATGACAAAAGCTGATATAGTTGACAAAATTGCATCGGGAACCGGTGTAACAAAACTTGAAACGGAAGCCATAATTGAAGGTTTCTTTTCTACCGTAATTGAATCTCTAAAAAGTGGAAATGGAATTGAGATAAGAGGTTTTGGAACTTATAAAGTTAAAAAGAAAAATGCCCGACAGGCAAGAAATCCAAAAACCGGCGAACAGGTTTTTGTACCTGAGCATTATGTACCAACCTTTAAATTTTCTAAAGATTTCAAACAAATTGTTGATCAGGGAATGAAAGCACAGGAGAAAGCAGATTAAATGTCAAAAGTTTGTAATAATTGTGGAAGATCTGTAGAAGAAAATCATAAATTCTGTCCAGGTTGTGGAACTCCAATTGAAAGCAAAATTGAAAATAAAGTTTTAGTTTGTGAAAACTGCGGCTCCGAAAATTCAATAAACGATTCTTTCTGTTCTGAATGTGGCGTTAAACTAAATGATAAAACTTCAAAAGAAGTTATTTCAAAAACTTCTCATCAGCAGAAAAGATCAACAGAAAAGCCTAGTTATAAAAAGCAGAAAAACAAAAAACCTAAAAAAGCTCAACATCAAACTAATATAAATGAAGAAAAAAGTTTAAACAGGGGAAAGCTATTAGGAATTGTTGGAGCTGCTGTTGGACTTATCATAATTTTATTGTACGCTGAAGGAGTGTTTGACCGACCTGTTACACCAACAACTAATATTCAACAAACTAGCGGACCTCAGGTAAATTTGGCAAACATTCAAAAAATTAATGAACTTGATGCACAGGTAAAAGCTAATCCAAATAATTATGAGCTATTATTGCAGTTAGCACATTTAAGAAATGATTCCGG
>PFGS01000073.1:0-728 GCA_002783525.1 Ignavibacteriales bacterium CG12_big_fil_rev_8_21_14_0_65_30_8
AGAGCAAAATGCAGGAAAAGAGGTGCAAAATGTTTAATAAAAGAATGCTTTCAATACTTAAAAGAGAATTAAAAGATAAAATACTTAGCCGAACGTTTATAGTAATGACACTATTAGTTCCAATGTTCATGATTATAATTATGGCTTTACCTACATATTTAATGACTGTGGATAAAGATGAAAGTTTTAATATTACTGTGATCTCTGAAGACAACTCATTAACTGATAAATTAAAAGATGAGATAGATAAAATTGAATCTGTAAAATTAGGGAAATCAAAAGTAGATTTTTTAATTAGAGACGAAAATGGATTAAATGAATACATTGAGGAAAATAAGAAAGACATCTTGAATGAAAAAATTACAGGTGTTGTTTATCTTCCCAAGAAATCTGCAGAAGATAAAGTATTAAGATTTTATTCTAAAAATCCAAATAATAAGAATGTATTTGATAAGTTAAGAAATTCATTAAACCAAGTGTTAACGGATAATTATTTTACGGGCAAAAATTTATCCAAAGATGATATTAAATATGCAAGGACAAATGTTCTCTTTGAAACTTTCCGTATCTCAAAAGATGAAATGATAAAAGCAGAGAGTAAAGGAAATAGAATAATATCTTTCTTATTAACATTTCTACTTTACTTCAGTTTAATTTTTATGGGTACAATGGTTATGCGCTCTGTTGTTGAAGAAAAAAACAACCGTATAGTTGAAGTAATTTTATCG
>PFGS01000073.1:765-5953 GCA_002783525.1 Ignavibacteriales bacterium CG12_big_fil_rev_8_21_14_0_65_30_8
TTGGATCTGCAATAACAGGTCTTTTGCAGATGTCTATTTGGATGACTCCGTTAATACTTTTAATATCTACTTCAATTTTTATTATTCCTGAAGAATTTGCACTGCAAATAGATATGTCTTTAATTCTTTACTTCCTATTTAATTTCTTTGTTGGTCTTATAACTTTCCTTGGTCTGTTTGCAACAGTAGGGTCTATTTTTGATAACGACCAAGATGCACAATCCGGCATTTGGCCGATTATGATGTTAATAATGATTCCGTTCTTTATAGCCATTGCAATTCAACAAAATCCCAATAATTCAATCGGTAATATTGCCTCTATGTTTCCATTTGCGTCAATTATAGTTATGCCAGCTAAAATGACACTTATTGATGTACCATTATGGCAAATATTATTTTCAGTTGCAGTTAATCTGGCAACAATGTTTGGAATATTCTCTTTAGCTGGCAAGGTTTACCGAGTTGGAATACTATCAACAGGTAAGAAACCAAAGTGGTCAGAAGTAATAAAATGGTTAAGATATAAATATTAGTTCATATTACAATCTATTAAATATTTATTTCTTTCGAAGAGATTTACCGCTTGTCTAGTATTTTTAATGCTTGGACGAAAAACAGATTACATTAAACCCTTAATTAAATAAATTCTCATTGCAGAATTCTTTTCTAACTGTAAAAATGGAAAGAGTTCATATTGGTATTTTAAATTGAGGATTATAATGACGTTAATTTCAATTGTTTTGACAACCCTTATGGTTTTAGTTGGTAGTTTTATTCTCTTTTTTATGTTTAGTTTTATTTTTTATAAAGTAAAAGATAAATCAGGTTACAAAAGCAAAAAAATTAGTGCCTAAATAAGAGTAAATAAAATGAATATTTATCCGACATTATTATTATTTATATGTATAATCTTTCTTATAGGATTTTCAGTTATACTTATATCTTATATATCATACAAGATTAAAAAGCCAAAAAGATTCAAAAAGTTTTAACCCCTCTCTTCTTACAAAAATTTCTGTTTTAGCTATACGCTAATCTTCTCCATTTATCACCCAGAATTAATAAAAATCTTTAAAAACTTGCTATTTTTATAATTTATCTTATTTTATAGTAAAGACACGTTTTTTGATAGAAATCTTCTAATTAAAATTAATAGAAGTAATCTTGTTTTATCACATCTTATATATCCATTTGATTTTATTATTTTTTTTTAATTAAGTATTATGTCAAAATGAATATTCAAATCAAAACTTGTGTTATTTATATATATTATAAAAAAGGTGAATAATGTTAAAGATCAATAAAATTCTGAATGAAGAAGAATTAGAGAAGGAATTATCAAGAGAAAAATTTATAGATTTTCTCTATACTCATCTTGATCAGTTTGGAGATACAAAATCTGCTATATCAAAATGCATTGATTTTGCTTTCGGTAAAAATGGAGGATTAGGTGGTTTTCTTTTAACTGCATACTGGAATGATGAACTATGTGGTGAATTGATAATGAATAAAACCGGTATGTCAGAGTTTATTCCTGAGAATATATTAGTATATATTGCCGTAGACAGTAAATTCAGAAATAAAGGAATTGGAAAACAGATTGCAGAAAAAGGAATTAAAGAGGCAGACGGTGATGTAAAGCTGCATGTAGAATATGAAAACCCAGCAAAAAGATTATATGAAAGAATAGGATTTACAACTAAATATGCCGAAATGCGGTTTAACAAGGCTAACTAAAAAATGGCAACACTAACTATAAACACTAAAAAAATAATTGATAACATTCAAAAACTGAATTTATATCTTTCCGAAAATAATATTGAGTGGACTCTTGTAACAAAAATGCTGTGCGGACATAAAGAAGTTTTTGAAAACATAATTACTGATAAGTCAATAAAAAATGTTCATTCTATTGGGGATTCTAGAATTTCAAACTTAAAAACAATAAAAGAAATAAGTCCTAAAATTGTTACAATGTATTTAAAACCACCCACTTTAAATCAGGTTAAAAATGTTATTAAGTATACAGATATTTCTCTTAACTCCTCTTTTAAAACTATTGAGAAACTAAACACTGAAGCTGAAAAGCAGGGTAAAAAACATAGAATTATTGTAATGATTGAAATGGGTGAATTAAGAGAAGGAATTTTAAGGGAAGATATACTCATTTTTTACGAAAAGATTTTTAAACTAAAAAATATTGAAACAATTGGGATTGGAACAAATCTTGGTTGTATGTACGGCGTGGAACCAACTTATGATAAATTAATTCAACTTAGTTTATATGCTCGTCTTATTGAAGCAAGATTTAACAAAAAACTTGAGTTGATTTCCGGGGGTAGCTCTATTACTTTGCCTCTTATTTCTAAAGGGAAAGTTCCGAAAGGAATAAATCATTTCAGGATTGGTGAAGCTGCTTTACTTGGTCTTTCACCATTAAACAATAAAAAATTTAGAAATCTTTCCACATCAACAATTGAATTTAATGCTGATATTCTTGAATTAAATAAAAAAGAAATTGAACCTGATGGTATTATAGGCGATGGTAATGTTGGTCATACCTCTGATCTAGAATTTGATGAGGATATAAAAAAAACCTACAGATGTATTGTCGATTTTGGGCAGTTAGATGTTGATGTTAATAATCTGCAGCTTAAAGATAAAAAGCTTCAACTTGTTGGTACAACTTCTGATATGACAGTTTATGATCTAGGCAAAGATAAAGGCAAATACAGTGTTGGCAGCCAGGTACACTATATGGTAAATTATACTTCTACAACACGTCTTATGAATTCAAGGTACATTACTAAAAAAATAATATAGAATTCATTCATTTAAGATAATAAGCTATGCATTTTATAGATGTTCTGGAATTTTTTGTATACATGATAGCTATGCTTGGTATCGGATTTTATTTTCTTAAAAAAAATAAAAATGCCGATGATTATTATGTTGGGGGTAGAAATATGAGCAGCCTTCATGTAGGTTTATCCGTTGTTGCAACCGACGTTGGGGGTGGATTTTCTATCGGTCTGGGTGGGCTTGGATTTGTAATGGGTCTATCCGGTTCTTGGATGCTTTTTACTGGTTTAATTGGCGCTTGGATGAGTGCGGTTCTTTTGATACCTCGTATAAGTAAAATGAAAAATTTTAAATCTCTCTATACCTTCCCACAAATTTTTGAATCATTTTATAATAATAAAGTTGCTCTTATTGCCGGAATAATTTCAGCTATTGGTTATATAGGATTTACAAGTTCACAGATCCTTGCCGGTGCAAAATTGGCATCGGCATCATTCGTAAATCTTGATATGGAAACAGCTCTACTAATAATGGGTGCTATAGTAATTATTTATACAGCTCTGGGGGGAATAAAAGCTGTAATTTATACAGATACTGTCCAATGGATTGTTTTAATGACCGGTCTAATTTTTATTGGTTTGCCATTAGGATATTCAGCTATTGGAGGTTTAAGCGGATTAGAACAAGAAGTTTCAAAAGAATTGTTAACATTTACAAATGTGAGCTGGCAAACACTTGTAAATTGGGGTGTAACAATAATTCCAATTTGGTTTGTTGGAATGACGCTTTATCAAAGAATTTATTCCTGTCGTGACGAAAAAACTGCCAAAAAAGCCTGGTTTATTGCCGGACTGTTTGAATGGCCTGTAATGGCAATGATGGGTGTTCTGCTTGGTTTGTTTGGAAGAGTTGCTGCTGACCAAGGAATGTTTGCATATCTTGGTTTTCCTACTATGGCAGGGCTAGATCCTGAAAAAGGATTACCCCTTTTATTGCGCACAGTTTTACCGGTCGGATTAATGGGACTAATGATGTCAGCATATTTTTCTGCAATTATGTCAACAGCTGATAGTTGTCTGATGGCTGCATCGGGAAATGTTGCAACTGATATTTTGGACAAGTTTTTTTCTATCAGTTCAAACGAAAAGAATTTTTTAAAAATTTCACAATGGCTTACTTTAATCCTTGGTGCATTTGCATTGTGGCTTGCAAGTAGTATGCAAAATGTATTAGAATTAATGCTTTACTCCTATGCTTTTATGGTTTCAGGATTATTTGTTCCTGTAATCGGTGCATTTTTCTGGAAAAAAAGTAGTTCTATCGCTGCAGTTTGGGCTATGATTGTAGGCGGCAGTACAACTATTACATTAATAATTCTAAATACAAAATTACCTTTAGGTCTTGATCCAAATATTTTTGGTATTACAGCATCTGCATTAATTTTTATAATTTTAGGTTTCACATTTCCAAATAAAAAGTATATTAAAATACAAAAGCAGTAAAGTTTATAATTTATGAATTCTGTAATAAATGCTTCTTTAAAAAATAATCTTATAAAGTTCAGAAAAAGAATTCATAAATACCCTGAAATTGCAGGTAATGAAAAGAATACTGCAAAAATGGTTGTAGCTTTTGCAAAGAAATTTAAACCGGATAAAATAATTCAAAAAATTGGCGGTTACGGAATAGCTGTTATTTTTGAAGGTAAGAATAAAGGTCCAGTTGTTTTGATCAGATGTGAGCTTGATGCACTACCGATAACTGAAACAAACAAATTTAATTTCCGCTCTACAAAAAAAAATGTATCTCACAAGTGCGGACACGATGGCCATATGACAATTGTTTCAGGACTCATTCCGCTTCTTTCAAAAAATAAAATCAGTAAAGGAAAAGTAATTTTATTATATCAACCTTCAGAAGAAACAGGTGAAGGTGCTAAAAGAATTTTAGAAGATAAAAAGTTTCAATCAATAAAACCCGATTTTGTATTTGCACTTCATAATCTTCCAGGATTTGAGAAGAATAACATTCTTATACGTAAAAATGTATTTGCTTCCGCTTCAAAAGGAATGATTATTAAATTAAAAGGAAAAACCTCTCATGCTGCTGAACCTGAAAAAGGAATAAATCCTTCACTAGCTGTTGCTGAAATTATCCAAAGTTTATCATTTTTATCAAAAAAATTAAACAAGGTTAAAGATTTTATTTTGATCACGCCTATACATGCTAAAATAGGAGAACCTGCTTTTGGTACATCCGCTGGTTATGCAGAAGTTATGTTTACTCTGCGTTCATTTAAGAACAAAGATATGAATATACTAACTAAAGAAGCAGTTAAAACTGTAGATACTATTTCTAAAAAATATAAATTAAAAAAAGAAATTAA
>PFGS01000073.1:6109-6251 GCA_002783525.1 Ignavibacteriales bacterium CG12_big_fil_rev_8_21_14_0_65_30_8
AATATTTGGATTGGGAGCAGGTATAAACCAACCAGCCCTTCATAATCCTGATTACGATTTTTCGGATGAAATTATAGAAACCGGGATAAATATATTTTATACAATCATAAAAAAAATAATCAAATAATTATGTTTTCAACTT
>PFGS01000183.1:0-3791 GCA_002783525.1 Ignavibacteriales bacterium CG12_big_fil_rev_8_21_14_0_65_30_8
AGTTATTTAAAGCTTTTAAATAAAGTCCAGTATCTTCAACCATAAACTTCGCATCATCTCCTGAATAATGTTCAACTGCCGCAAATAATTTTTTCTCAATAACCTCGTTTATATCCAGGCTTTGAATTTCCGGCAAACCCTCAACTACCATCTTTTTTAATCCATGAATATAATTTGCAATTTCTTTGAATTTATTATTATTGCCGGTAATAAAATATATTTCCATTTCAGTAATTGTCTTCGTTTAACATTAACTCAAAAATTTCTTCATTTATTTCCTTTAATAATTCGCTTTTTTGCCTTTTGTCAAGTGTTATAGCTTTAAAACTGTACAAAATTAATTTTAGAATTTCCCACTTAGTTAACCCGTTGCTTATCTTTGCTGCAAATAGGAATTCTTTGCTTAAATCTGAATCAGACACATAAGGGTTATCCGTATTAATTGAAACAGAAATCCTTTCTCTCAAATATTTCTTTAATGGATATTCCTTTCTGATATCTTGTTTAATCAATTCCTTATCAAATGAAAATTTATTATTAGTAAGAAAATTACTAATAGGACATAATTCTACGTTTACATATGTTTCCCTGACTAAATCCAGAAGGGATTTATTATCTTCAAGTGTCAATGCATGTCCTAATCTTTGTGCATGTGCAAGATAGACTGCTTCCCAAATTGCCTCGTGAGTATCATCTTCCCCAGCATGCATAGTTATGGGGATACAGCGATCAAGCAATGGTTTAAGTTCATTTTTAAATTTACTAACCCTGTTATTTTTTTCTAATCCGGCTATATCAAAGCTGACAATTTTGGTAGGGTTTTGTTCACTAAAAAAGTTTTTATTTGTACTATCTAACTCATCTTTATTTTTGGGTTCCTTTCCCATAGCTTTAGAATCATTATTTATCCATCCGTCTACTGTTAATTTTACATTCTCTTCAAATTCTTTAATGGGCTTATGCCTTTTGGCCGTAACAATTAAATTTACGTGGACTTTTTTATGATAATACTTTAACGCATAATTTTGCCAGAAGCTGAAAGCATTTTCAAGAATTTCAACCGCTTTGGAAGTATTTTTAATCAACTTAAACTTAGTATAACCATCCACTGCACAGCGGAGGTCGAGATATCTGATATTTTCAGGAATTGCATAATTTTTTACAATATGGTGGGCAATTAAAAAAATACTTTCTTTACATTGTAAATGCGGCGCGCCGCCATATTCACAGCCACGTAAATAATTAAATAATCCTCTTCCTTCAAAGGGGAGGCACCTTCTAGGGGAATGTGCAGACATAAGAAAATGTAATATATTCTCAGAATCTCCTTTCACTGGTGGAAAGAATTCTACTTTTATAGCATTATTTTTTGCAAGAATTAGTAATAAATTTTTTATAAAACTATCTATATCATCTTCAGGATACTTAAATATTGGATCTTTTTCTTTATCAAATACCTTTTTAATGTAATTGGTCAGAAGAGAAATTGAGTTAGTATCTTTTTGGGGATTTGTAACCAGTTCCCATCGACAGTAAAGCAATAAAATAAAGAAAAGCATTACTTCGTCATAGCTGACACATAATTCCCTCAATTTTAATTTAGCTTTGAAATATTCAGTATCCTTTATTTTGCTTAGAGGATGAAATATTTGCTCAAGCGTTCTATCCTCAGGTGATAACAGAACTTCTTCCGGGGTTTTCTTAAACTCTTTAAGGTTTAAGGAATCCGTTACTATTGTAAAAATACTTTGATAAATATATTGGCTTTCTAAATCATAAATTAAGGATAGTTTAAGTTCATTGCATTCGAAAATATTAATTTTTTCAACTGCGGTAGGAACTTCAGTTATTTTATCTATTTTTTCAAAAAGAAAAGGATCACTTGCTACAGGCAGAAGAAATTTTATTATGGTTTCAATATTTCCATATTTTTTATCTTTCGCATATTTCTGCGCTAATACCAGCAATGCTGTTTTAGGTATTAATTCCGGGCCAAGTACAGAACCTATATGTATATGCAATTCTGCCTTAGGCAATTTTTTAATCCATAAATATTCAGGATTTTTTTCTATTTTATTTTTATCAAAGCCCACTATTTTATCGTCATCAAATTTTGTTTCACCAGTTTCTTTACATCCGACAAAGTATCCATCTCCTAAAATTTCCTTTCCACGAAGTTCAAGAATTTTAGGTAATGAAAGCTTATAAAGTAAAGACCAATTATTTCCTAAAGTATAATTCTTATCCTTTCTACCAGCAATTATTTCCAATTGTTTTATATGAGGCAGGACTTTGTAAAATTGTAAAAGCAGATGAGCAAAATTCTGCTTGGAAGCAAAAAATAATGCACCCATATTCAAAGCCTTTTGTACTGATGCTGCATCTTCATTACGACTGAAAACAACAATGAATGGAGGCTCATATACACTTTTAACTTTTCGTAAAATTCTGAGGTAATCAAAGCCCCTTAACTCACCTTCATAATCCAAATCAATTAACATTAAGTCATAGTTTGACTCACAATTATTCAATCCAATTTTTAATAATGAACTATCTCCATTTTCAATTTCACCAAAATATTTTTCAATAGAGTCTTTGGAGATAAGCTTGTTGTCTTTATTATTAATTGTACAATTGGTTAGCCAATTCTCAATTATTTTAAACTCTTTTTCTAATTTTTCAGGGTGATCATCAATTAATAAAATTTTTAACGGCTTTTCAATCTTTTTATAATGAACAATCAACCTTGTAAAATCAGATAAGACATTAACATAAATCAGCCATTTTGATAGCATGGATATATCTTTTTTCTGCTCATTAGGTTCCTTTTTCATTTCATTTTCAGCTGAACCATACAATTCGTGGCCTGTGTCTACATCAGACAGAATAATATCATCTACGATTTTAACTGAATTGTCTATAGCTTTAAATGCTTTGCAGTTTATATTATAAGCATAAAAATCTGTTAGGTATTTCTCATAAATATTTCTTTTTAGAGACGCTTTGGGAAAGTAATCATTAAAATTTTTAATGATATCAGAAATTAAATTTTCTTTAAATGAAATGCTGTTGTTTAATTCCAGAGTTGAGTTTTTCAAAGTCAAGTGACTACGAAAATCAGAATCTTCATTTCCATCTTTTTTGATACTAAGTGATAGGTCTATTTCAAAACCAATTTTGTGTTTCTTAACAAAATCTCTAAAGAGCATACTATGACAATACTCAGCATTCTTTGCATTATTTTCATTAAAAAACTTATTGCTGTCTTCAAATACGTCCTTCCCGGAATTAAATAAAATGACGAAGGTTTTCTTAAAATCTTTATTCTTAAAAAAACAAAACGTTTTTACCCGCCAATATTTCCTAGCGTATTTAGCATCAAAATTATTCTGTAATGAGTAGATAGAAATTTTTTTGTCTGAGGAAACCGATTTAATTAATTCAGCAAGATTGTTCAACTGAAGATTTAGATCTGAGTTTTTGACAAAAGAGTTAAGATTTACTGGAAATCCATTTATTTCAAATTGATCTTTATCAAAGCCCTTGACGTATTGAAGATATCGTCCGACACTTTTTGAAAGATAATCTATGGAGGTGGACATTAATAAATACCTCTCTGATTATTCATTAATATGAAACCCATTCTTTATTTTATATGCTTTATTAATTTGGGGAAATTGCAGAAGATTATATCCATTCATTTCAGTGCGCTTCATAATTTTATACCTGAGTTGATCCAAACTCATCCCAAGCATTTTAGCAGCCTCACTCTTCTTACCATTTGCTTTTCT
>PFGS01000183.1:3832-6200 GCA_002783525.1 Ignavibacteriales bacterium CG12_big_fil_rev_8_21_14_0_65_30_8
TAGTATTTATATTTGGAAAATTGGTGATCTCGGAAAGCTTCTCTTTATTTTGTGTAATTTCTTCTGGCAAATGCCGAAAGTTTAATTCCTTATCGTTACTTAGTCTTGCCCTTGTGCAGGCAGCCCAAATTACTGATTGTAATTCCCTTACGTTACCGGGCCATTTGTATGACTTTAATATTTCATAAACATCAGGAGCAACTTTTATCAAATTAGTTTTTTCTTTTTGCTTAAAGTAATTAAAGAAGTAATCTGTAAGGAAAATGATATCTTCTTTCCTTTCACGAAGTGGAGGAAGTTCAATTTTGACTCTATTAATTCTATAATAAAGATCCTCTCTGAATTTTCCTTCAGAAATTAATTTTTGCAAATCGCAGTTGGTTGCCAAAATTAATTGAACATCCAGTTTTTTGCTTTGTGCACTTCCAACCGGTGAGATTGTTTTATCTTCAATAAAACGCATTATCTTTTTTTGAATCTTTAAGTCATAGTCACCAATCTCATCAAGAAAAAGAATACCGCCATCTGCTTTTTCAAATAAACCTTTCTTATCTTTATCCGCACCAGTAAAAGCACCTTTAACGTGACCGAATAATTCACTCTCCAATACAGTTTCAGATAGTTCTGAAATTGAAAACTCTTTATAAGGTTTATCTTTGCGGGATGAATGTTTTCTAAAGTATTTTACTGCTAAGTTTTTTCCCGTACCTGTTTCACCAGTTATTAGGATTGGAATTTCAGTGCTGTTCTGTGCTAAGTCTTTAAGTTGTTTGCGAACATATTCTATTGATTGACTGCTTCCAATGATTTGAGTTTCGTCGTACTTGTTTTCTAAAGTTTCGGCTTTCAGTTTAAGTTCACGAATTCTTACAGACTTTTCACAATATTTTTTTATGCGGTTCTTCCATTCAATCCAGTTCAAATCTTTTTTGCTTAGAAAATCCGTTGCACCTGCTTTGCCAGCAAGGAAAGAAATATCTGTCGAAGTGTAATTTGTCATTATTATTATCGGAAGGTCGGGGTAGAGATTGTGTATTTGTGGAAGGAAATCCATTCCCTGAAGTTTTTCAGGCTGAGAATCATCAAATACTAAGTCGAGAAGAACAGCGTCAAGGTCGGATGAAAGTTTTTGATTTGCATCTTTTATAGAGTTTGAGGTTAGAACCCCGAATTCACGAAGAACTGTTTTAACTGACTCAAGGAAATCCTGATTATCGTCTGCTACCAGGATTTTGAAAACCGGAAACGCCAATATTTAAATCCTTTTTAATTTTAATTAGAATTTGCTCAATTATTTTTAATAAATCAATATTTTTTTTAATTAAAGGCTCATTTATATGTACTCCAGAGTGCTGAGGATAATTTTCTAGTACAACTACAAATTGAGCAAATTGATCCTGTAAGCTAATAACCTCATCAATTTCGACTTTTAAACCAAGTATTTGAAAATAGATTTCATATTGATTTACTTGTCCTACAAAACTATTCCAGTATTGCTTACCAGTCTTAAAAAATTTTTCTTTATAATCAGAGAGACTTATTTCATTTTGTTGTAAGAGTCGTGGACCATTACTGAGGTAATACTTAACCCAATTTAATTTTTCTAAAAGTGAATCCTCTCCGTGGGTGTGAAAGAAGTTTTTAAGTTTTTCCTTTAATTCATCTTCTGTAAATAGTTGAGTTGTAGAGGAACTATCTTCAGAAAGTTTTAAAGTAAAATTATTTTTGAGGTTTGTAAAATCTAATAAGTTAATTGTGCAATTATTATCAAAACCAAGCAAAATTATTTTTATATTTTTATGGTTTGATAAGATTTTTAATAATTCCGGATTTTCTTTTTCTTCCTGATAAATTAATAATGCTGTTGAGGTAAGTAAATCAGTTTGAGAAAATGGATTTAGCTTTAGATTGAGGATACACTTGAAGTAACGTTGGAGTGAAAAAAATAGATAAGAATGAGACTCTGTAAAAAACAAATATTTATGATTCGGTGGCTTCATTATTTACACTCACCGATTTTGATGATCCTTGTATTTTATTATCAATAACATTTACCACTTCTTGCAGCCATTTGGGCAGGAAGTGGGACTTACCATTATCCTTGTAATTTTCTTGAACAAAATTTTTCAAGCTATTTGCATCAATATTATCAACAGGAAATTTTACTTTCTTCTTTCCTTCTTTGGTCAATCGATATTTTTCATCTAAAACTTCTTTACCATCATCGGCTGGTAATAAAATTTTCTTTATTTCTTCCCATTTATTTTTGTGGCTATCTGCATATTGTTCAATATCAGTTTCTATTTCTTTTAGGTAAGTTTCAATTTTTATTTGTTTATCACTAACATTACTGTAAAATAATTCGTTT
>PFGS01000244.1 GCA_002783525.1 Ignavibacteriales bacterium CG12_big_fil_rev_8_21_14_0_65_30_8
CCCACCTCAATTCTGATTTTATCTTTTTGCTTGAATTTAATTTTACCTGATAAATTCAGTGCTCCATCTGATTTCTGTACAAAATCAGCAGTAAAATCTTTAATAGAATAAAATTTCTTTTGTACTTTTTCTAACATGGTTTGTCCGTTAGAAAAACCGGTCAATAAAGAAAATATTAGTATGAAAATAATTTTTTTTGTCATTTTAACTTTTTATTACAACGAACGAATTATTGTTTCAAGTTGTTCTTCGTTCTCAACTAATACTGCACGGGCTTTGCTACCATCACTTGGACCAACAATTCCCGCTTCTTCCAATTGGTCAACAATTCTAGCTGCACGGGAATAACCCAATTTTAATCTTCTTTGTAGTAAAGAGACTGAACCTTGTTGATGTCTAACAATCACTCTTGCTGCATCATCAAACATTGGATCGAGATCAGATAAAAATCCTGCTGCAGCCTGTTTTTTCTTTTCATAAAGTGATGGTAAAAAATATGGTTTTGAATATCCCGGTTGAGAAGAAACATATTCTGTTATTTTTTCAACTTCTTCTGTAGAAATAAATGCGTTTTGCATTCTGATAGGTTTTGGAAGTCCCGTTGGTAAAAACAGAACATCGCCTTTACCCAAAAGCTGTTCTGCTCCGTTCATATCTAAAATTGTTCTTGAGTCAATTTTTGTAGCAACCTGATATGCTATCCGTGCGCTGAAATTAGCTTTTATTACACCTGTAATTACATTTACAGATGGTCTTTGTGTTGCAACAACCAAATGAATTCCAACTGCTCTTGCTAATTGAGCAAGTCTTGCAATTGGTTCTTCAACTTCTTTGCCTGCAGTTATCATCAGATCTGCAAGTTCATCAATTATAATAACAAGGTACGGAAGAAAATGGTGAACCATTTCATCTGTGTCGGTAGGTTTGGTTTTCGGATTGGCTATTTTTTTATTATAATCAACCAGATTTCTTACACCTGCTTTTGCAAGTTTATCATATCGTCTCTCCATTTCATATTCAACAGATTTTAATAACAGCACAGCATTTTGAGGAACTGTAATAATTTCTTCATCAAGATCAGGAGAAACTGCGAGAAAGTGTTTTCTTAATTTATTATAAAATGAAAGCTCAATTTTTTTAGGATCTATCATCAACAGTTTTACTTCGTGTGGTTTTTTTGAATAAAGCAAACTGGCAATAATCATATTAATCCCAACACTTTTTCCCGATCCGGTAGAACCGGCAATTAGAATGTGTGGCATTTTTGTAAGGTCAGTAATAAAAACATCTCCGTTGATCATCTTACCCAAAGCAATTGGTAATTCAGCTTTTGTATCATTAATTTTTCCAAGAACAGATCTGGCATTCACCAATGAAGCAACAGCATTTGGTATCTCAACTCCAATTGCGCTTTTACCCGGAATAGGTGCAATAATTCTTATTCCTCTTGCAGCCAATGCTAATGCAATGTCGTGTTCAAGTCCAACTATTCGGCTTATTTTAACACCAGGCGCAGGAACAATTTCATATAAAGTAACAACAGGTCCGGGAGTTACAGATATATCTTCAATTTCAATATCAAAAAGACTAAGTTTTTCTTTTAATAATTCTGCATTCCTTTTTAATTCTTCTTCTGCAACTTTAATATTATCCTGTGGAATTGGATTTAAAATATCCAATGATAATGGTGTATAATTTATTTTCTCTTCCCATTGGTTTGGAAGTTCAGATTGTTTTTCTTTTTCATCAGGGCCTATAGGATGAGGAAGTTCTTTTGTCTTTTTAAGATCAGTTTTTTTACTTTCTTCAATTAAAATTTCGTTTTTAATTTCCTTAGTTGGTTCATCATCTTTTCTTATTATTCTAATATTCGGTTCTTTTTCTTTTTTCTTTTTACTAAAAAAAGATTTTTTTGGTTCTTTTTCTTTACTTAGTTTTTTAATCTTTTCAAGATTATCTTCTGTTTTATGGTCTATTGAAATTTCTTCTTTAGTATCTTTTTCCTTTTCAGATTTTTGGAATAAAGATTGAAGATATAAAAAGATCAGTTTCAGGCTTATATCAAATTTTACAATTACAAGCATGAATAATGCTGCAATTAAAAATAAAATACTTCCA
Source organism: Ignavibacteriales bacterium CG12_big_fil_rev_8_21_14_0_65_30_8 (assembly GCA_002783525.1). Lineage (GTDB taxonomy): Bacteria > Bacteroidota > Ignavibacteria > Ignavibacteriales > Ignavibacteriaceae. The sequence goes on from PFGS01000244.1 coordinate 2,119, forward strand.
ACTCCACCAAGCAATCTGCTTATTACAAGCCCTAAATAATCTCCAATAGCTCCGGATAATTCACTAATAGATGGGAAGAACAAGTAATGGCTGTGTAGAACGCCAAAAAATGTTGATGCAATAAGTCCTACAAGAAATAAAAAATTGAATGTGCTAAAAATATTTTTAATTTCAATTTTTTTGAAAAGTGAAACTCCCAAAATGAAAAGCATAACTGGAAATATCGCTGAGAAAACTCCAATTGTAGAGTTTAGGAAAAAATCAGAAATGTATGCACCAAAAATACCAAGCCAGTTTCTTGTGTTTTCTATTTTATGTGTAACATCAGGGTTTGATGAAAATGATTTTAATATATCAGAAAATTGATAGCTTAAATTAGCTCTATCAAGTTTGGAATATGATATGATACTTAAAAAGACAAGAAGAGAAATAAGAATTAATAGAGTTCCAAAAATATTTTTCTTTTGATTGCTTGTTAAAATAGGTGTAGTATTTGTAGCTTTAGATCTTGTTTTCGCAACTGATTTTTTTTTCTTTTTATTTTTAAGCATATGATCTAAACAAAAGTTAAATCTTAAAAATTAAATTTATTTTAAGATAATTTTAAACTATTATTTAAAAATACAGGAACAGCTTTTGAAGAATTTATCTGACTGCAAAATGCAATATCTTCCTCAAATCCATTATTGATTAAAAGTTTACCGTGATCAGTTTCAGAAAGCATTTTTTTAATATCTTTTCCCATTGCTTTAAATAAAGTTACACTCGCATTAGCCGAATCAGTAAGGGCAATATTTTTTCTGTTTTTAGATATTTCTTCAATTAAATTACCTGCACAAACCAGATCTTCAATTGACAGAGAATTATTTCTGCTTGCACATAATATTTCAAAATCATTTTTTCTTTTTATTAAATCTTTTGCTACGGCAGATACATTTGCAAATGAACAAACTGTTAGAAATTCTGAAAATTTAGCTTTTACAATTGCCGGTGTACCGTTTGTTGTATAAAATACAATTGTCTTTCCGTCAACAACGTCGTCACTATATTCTAATGGAGAATTGCCAAGTGCAAAACCTTCTATTTTTTTGGTATTTCTCTCACCACCCAACAATGTTTGTCCGCCAAACATACCGCCGGAAACTTTAACGGCAAACTCAACAGCGGCTACGGGGATTACTTCTTTTGCCCCATTTTCGAGTGCATTAATTATTGTGTTAGTTGCTCTGAGAACATCAATAACGACAACTGTTTTGTTTGTAAAATATAGATCTTCTAATCCGCAAGGATTAATTATTACATTTATGTTCATATATGTAGATTAAATTAACAATTAAATATGAGTAAAAACAGAATATATTATTTTTTTAAAAACGGAAGTTTAATTACTTTTGCCGGTATTTCTTTCCCTCTTATCATAAAATTTATCTCAGAACCTTCAAAAGCAAATTCTTTTTCTACATATCCCAAGGCTATAGGTTTATCTAAAATTGGACTAACGGTTCCGCTGGTTATTTCCCCAATTTTTCTTCCCTCTGAAATAATCTCATAACCATGTCTTGGAAATACTCTTTCTTTAGTTATCATTGGAACTAATTTTCTTTTTAAACCGTTTTCTTTTATCTGTTGCAAAACATCTTTAGAAATAAAGTTATCTTTTTTCAATTTTGTTATCCATCCAAGTCCAGCTTCAAGAGGGTTTGTTGTTTTATCAATATCATTTCCGTAAAGACAAAATCCCATCTCCAATCTTAGTGTATCTCTTGCACCTAAACCAATCGGTTTTATTTCAAATTCTTTTCCGGCTTCGAAAATACTGTTCCATATTTTTTCTGCTGTTGCTTCATCACCTTTAAAATAAATTTCAAATCCCAGCTCTCCTGTGTATCCTGTTCTAGATACTATCATTTCAGTGCCGGAAATTTTTGCTTCAAAAAAATGATAGTATTCCAAATCTATATCTTTATCACAAACTTTTTGGAGTGTTTCCTTTGAGTTTGGACCCTGTATTGCAAGCAAAGAATATACATCACTTTCATTTTTTATATCAACACCAAAACAATTATTTTCTACCATCCAGTTATAATCTTTTTCTATATTGGAGGCATTAACAACAAGCATATATTTGTTATCATTTATTTTGTAGACTAAAAGGTCGTCTACAATACCACCGTCTTTATAACACATTGCTGAATACTGTACTCTTCCGGGAGATAATTTTGATGCATCATTAATTGTAATTTCCTGAACAAAGTCTAAAGCTTTCTCTCCTGAAATAAATATTTCACCCATATGCGAAACATCAAATACACCAACAGAATTTCTTACTGCCTTATGTTCTGCTATTATTGAAGAATATTGAACCGGCATTTGATAACCTGCAAAGTCAACAATCTTTGCATTTAATTTTTCATGAATATTAAAAAATCTTGTTTTTTTCATTACTGATTTTTATCTCCGTGCTTTATTTAAATATAATCTTCAGTTATGTCTTTACCGGTTTCCTTAGAAATAAATTTTATTTCTTGTAATGATAAAGACGGATCTTCTTCCAGAGTTAATTTTACTCTGTATTTAAATCTGAATTTTAACAGTGTTTTTATTTTACCTTCTCTTAATTTTGCGGCAACAAACGGATTACATCTTACAACAACTGCTTTTTCTTTTGATTCTCTTTTAAATCGTTTTATCCATTCTTCAAGATCATAAATTAAATGAGATTGTTTTGTTAGTAATCCTGTTCCTAAACAAGATGGACAAACTTCGTTCATTGTCTGCATCATATTTTGTCTAACTCTTTGTCTTGTAATTTGAACAAGCCCAAAGTCTGACATAGGTAAAATAGAAACGCGTGACCTGTCTTTTCTAAATTCTTTTTTTAATTCGTCATATATTTTTTTTCTGTTCTTTTCTTCAAGCAGGTCAATAAAATCTATAACTATTATTCCTCCAATGTCGCGGAGTTTCATTTGTTTTACTATTTCTCTGGAAGCTTCAAGATCGGTCTTTAAAGAATTTTGTTCCTGATCCTTGCTTTTTGCATATTTACCGCTGTTAACATCAATAACAACCATTGCCTCTGTGTGTTCAATAATTAAATATCCACCGCTTGGCAGATAGACTTTTCTTGCCATCAATGTTTTTATTTGTTCTTCTATTTTAAAAGCATCAAAAATTGAATGAGAGGAATTGTAATTTTCTATTTTATCAATAAGATCAGGTTGTGTTATTTCAACATAGTTTTTTATTTGCTTATATAATTTTTTTGAATCAATAAAAACTTTTGATACATCAGGAGTAAACAAATCCCTAATAACACTTGAGGTTGTATTTAAATCAGTATGAATTAATGAAGGCGGGTTTTCAGATTTAATTTTCTTTTCAATTACCTGCCATGTTTTTACCAAATGGTTTAAATCAGATTTAAGAGTTGCTTCGTCTTGGTTTTTAGCAACAGTTCTAATGATAAGTCCGCAGTTTTTCGGTATAATTTCTCTGGCTAAATTTCTTAGTCTTCTTCTTTCTTTGTATTCAACAATTTTTTTTGATACACCTATTTTATTGTCAAAGGGTAAAAGCACACAAAATCTACCCGGTAAAGAAACAGCTGAGGTAACACGAACACCTTTGTTTAAAACGGGTTCTTTTGTAATTTGAACAATAATCTCATCCCCTTTATGCAACATAACCTGTGAATTAGAATTATTGTATTTGTGTGAGTCGTGATTTTTATTGTTGGGTTTGGAATCTCCGTTTTCTTCCAGATCAACATCTTCATCGTCATCCAGCATATCTAAAAATTGCTGTGTTCTGTCGCCAATATCAGAAAAGTGGAGGAACCCGTCGTGTTTCATTCCAATATCAATAAAAGCGGCTTTTATTCCGGGAAGTACTCTTGCAACTTTGCCAAGATAAATATTCCCGACCATCCTTCTTTTTTCAGGGTAATCAACAAAAAAATCTACTAAATTCCCGTTTTCGGTAATTGCTACCCTGGTTTGAATTGTAGATGAGTTGATAATAATTTCTTTTGTCATATAGGACAAACTCTCTTAATGAAATTAATAATTT
>PFGS01000198.1 GCA_002783525.1 Ignavibacteriales bacterium CG12_big_fil_rev_8_21_14_0_65_30_8
CAGCACAAAAAGCAATATCGAGTCCATTATTGGAAGGATTAAATATTAAAGGTGCAAAAAGTATTCTTCTGAATGTAACAGGATCAACTAATCTGACTATGCACGAAATTAATGAAGGCAACAATGTGATCTTTGAAGCCGCTGGTGAAGATGCAAATGTTATTTTTGGCTGCGTAAGAAAAGATGAGATGAACGATTATGTTTCATATACTGTTATTGCAACCGGATTTAGTTCAGCAAGAATAAAATCTGCACCTAAAAAACAAGAGAACAAAGAAAAAGAAATTTTTAGAGGAGGTTTTGATTTCTTAAAATCATCCGATGTTGATAATGAAGATTTAGATGTTCCAACAATAATGAGAGTTAATAAACCTAAAGCCACATTAGACGAGAATAAAGAAGAAACTCTACCAGAAAGTGGTTTTAAATTTGAGTCGTCAAGATATAATTGGGCTAAGGATAAAGCAGAAAAGAAAAAAGAAGAAGAAGAAGTAAATTCGGATGATGATGAAGACAGCTCTTCTTTTTTAAGAATGATAATGGATTAAAAAAATAAACAGTTATTCAAATATGTCATTCTGAATCCTGACTTGTAGGGGGATGTCCATAGGCCTCTTTCGGAGAAGAATCCGAAATTAAAAAAGTAAGTGATTCTTTCTATGCTTAGAATAACAGCATAGTACTATTTCATATTTGTAAACTGTGTAGGAAAATCAAGGTCAGCTTCTTTAACCAGTTTAATTACTGCTTGAAGGTCATCTATTTTTGAGCCTTGCACCCGTACTTGTTCATCTTGTATTTGTGCATTTACTTTAAGTTTTGAATCCTTAATCATTTTGGTAATAATTTTTGAATTATCTTTAGATATTCCGGACTTCAAGATTATTTTTTGTCTCATTGTCCCACCTGAGGCAGTTTCGGGTTCGTTAAATTCCAAAGCCTTTGGAGATATTCCTCTCCTTATCAACTTTGTTTCTAATATATCAATACTTGCTTTTCTTGAATAATCATCTTTTGTGTGAATCAATAAAAATTTGTCTTTTCTGTTTAGTGTAAGCTCAGTGTGAGAATCTTTTAGATCATATCTTTGTATGATTTCTTTTAATGCCTGATTAACAGCATTGTCTACTTCCTGAAAATCAACATCAGAAACTATATCAAATGAATGATTTTTTGCCATAATTAATCCTTTTATTAATTGAATTAAAAATTTAATCTGTCGGGGTGATAGGATTCGAACCTACGACCTCGTCGTCCCGAACGACGCGCGCTAACCGGACTGCGCTACACCCCGGAAAAATTAAAATTAAATTTAATATTCTAAACTAAGTAAAAATTAATTTTAATAATAATTCTATATATAGTTCTAATCATCATTATTTAATTGTTTTTTAGTCTAAATAGTAATATATTTTTTATATATCTATTGTAATAATAGGGGAATATTGCTTTCTTATTTTTATATTTATTTTTTATAGAATAAATAAGGAGTTGCTAATGAAAAAAATTTTACTTTCTTTTTTAATTATAATATTCTTGTCCGGTCTCAGTTTTTCGCAAACAACAGATAAAACTGCTAAATATACCTGGTTGGCACAAGACAGCTGGGCATTTGGTTTTGGTGGAATGTACCCAAGATATATAAGCACAAATCTAAGAGTTGTAGATTTTCATAATATTGGTGGGTTTCTATCTATCCAGCGTAATTTTTCTGAACATGTTGGACTTAGATTAAAAGTAAATTATATACACCTTGAAGGACATTTACCTTCAAATACAACTTTAAATAATAATTTATTTGGTGGAAATTTAGATTTGCTTTATTATTTTGTTCCAAGTGAACCGGTCTCTCCTTATTTAGGTGTTGGTTTTGGCGGATATGTTCAAAATAGAGATAATCCACCTGATAGATCAACAAGCACCAGTCAGGCTGACTATCAATTTAATGTAAACTTTGGTGCTGAATGGAAAGTGGGAATAGATTGGAAATTAATAACAGAATTCGGGTACCACAGCACAGCTTCTGCTTATTTTGATGCAGTAGGTGGAACGGTTGGAGGTGGAATTATCGGTGGCCAAAATGATTCTTACATGACATTCAGTATGGGACTATTATATTACTTCAGCAAAGGTCCGGCTTCGAAATTAAATGATCTATATACAGGAATTACACCAAGTATAGATTATGACAAGATTGAATCTATGATCAAAAAATACGCCGCTGAACCTACAACCATTGATTATGATAGAATTGAAGATATTGTTAAAAAATATCAATCAACTAGCGTGGGTGACAAATGGTATTTAGTCGGTGTTAATTTTGATTTTAATAAATCAACTTTAACACCTGAAAGTATACCAATATTGTATAATGCAGCTGAAATTCTCTTAACTCATCCTGAACTGAATGTTGAAATACATGGATATACAGACAATGTTGGTGCTAAAAATTACAATATGATACTTTCTCAAAGAAGAGCAGAAACCGTTAGAAATTTTTTAATTTCAAAAGGTGTTTCTACCAACAGATTAACTGCAATAGGTTACGGAGAAGCAAATCCAGTTATGGATAACAACACTGCAACAGGTAGAGCATTTAACAGAAGGATTGAATTTAAACTAAAATAAAGAGGATCATAATTGAGATAAAAAAGGGATCTAAATTAGATCCCTTTTTTATTTTAAATAAAATTTAAACTTTACTTTTAGATTCCTTTAAATTAAGTTTGGACAAATAAAAAAGTATAACAACCTTTAAATCTATCCGGCGAGGTAGGAAAGGAAAATGAAAAAAATAAAATTTTTAACAATAATTAACCTCTGAGGATTTATTCCGAAGAGGATTTTTTGTATATGGACATAAAATCAAAAGTAGTTGATTCTGAAGGATTTCAAAGAATTATTTCTAGAATATCTCACGAAATTCTTGAAAATAACAAGGGAAGTAAAGATCTTATTTTAATGGGTATGAGAACGAGAGGTGAATTTTTAGCAAAAAGAATTCAAAAAAAAATTAAAGAAATAGAACAAATTGAACTTCCATTGGCAATTTTAGATGTAACTCTTTACAGAGATGATTTCAGAACTAGACTTAAACAACCTGAAGTTTCTGTTTCAAATATTACAGTAGATATAACCGAAAAGAACATTATTTTAATTGATGATGTACTATATACAGGACGTACTGTAAGATCAGCAATGAATGCTATAATGGATCTGGGCAGACCCGGAACAATCCAGTTTGTTGTACTTGTAGACAGGGGACATAAAGAATTACCTATTAAAGCAGATTATGTAGGTAAAAATATTCCAACATCTTTAAAGGAAGAAATAAAAGTTAAAATGCAAGAAATTGATGGTGAAGATGCTATCTATCTTGTAGAATTAAAAGAAGAAAAAGAAAAATAATATGCCATTATCAAATCGTCATTTACTTGGTTTAGAAGGGGTTCCTAAAGAAGACATTCAATTAATATTAGATACTACTACTACTTTCAGAGAAGTTTTGGAACGCCCAATAAAAAAGGTACCAACATTGCAGGGGAATACAGTAGTTAATTTATTTTTTGAAAACTCAACCCGTACAAGAATTTCATTTGAACTTGCTGAAAAAAGATTATCAGCTGATGCTGTAAATTTTTCATCTTCCTCAAGCAGCGTAAGTAAAGGGGAAACTCTAAAAGATACAATGAGAAATATTGAGGCAATGAAGGTTGATATGGTCGTTGTAAGACACTCTGCAGCAGGAACACCAAGGTTTTTAACTAACATTTGTGATTCAAATATTATTAATGCCGGTGACGGCATTCATGAACATCCTACTCAAGCTTTACTTGATATGTATTCAATTCGTGAAAAATTTGGAAAGTTGGAAGGATTAAAAGTGTGTATTGTTGGTGATGTGGCGCACAGCCGTGTGGCTCTATCAAATATTTTTGGACTAATTACAATGGGTGCTAAAGTTTCTGTTTGCGGTCCATCTACAATGATCCCTAGAAACATAGAAGAACTTGGTGTAGATGTGATTTATGATATAGATGAGGCTATTCAAGAAAATGATGTCTTAAATGTTTTAAGAATTCAACTTGAAAGAAAAGCACGTGAATATTTCCCTTCGATAAGAGAATATGCAAAATATTTTGGAATTACTGAAGAAAGATTGGAAAAAAATGGGAAAGATATTGTAATATTGCATCCGGGTCCAATTAATAGAGGTGTTGAATTATCAGCTGCAGTTGCTGACGGATTGCATCAAATTATATTACAGCAGGTAACAAATGGTGTTGCAGTAAGAATGGCTGTTCTTTACTTACTAGGAACAATGAATTAAAGGAATTAAAAATGAAAATTGTTTTACAAAATGTTAATGTTGTTAATCCTGAAAGTAAAATAAATGAAAAAAAATCATCAATATTAATTGAAGATGGAAAAATTGTTAAAATTGGAAAATTATCTTCTTCAGAATTAAACGGTACGGAAGAATTTAATCTTTCAGAAAAATATGTTGTTCCGGGATTTTTTGATATGCACGTTCATTTACGTGAACCGGGTAGAGAAGATGAAGAAACTGTGAAAACCGGTTGCGATAGTGCTGCCAATGGGGGATTTACAGGAATTGCCTGTATGCCAAATACTGAACCTGCAATTGATTCTGCAGAAGTAGTATCCTTAATAAAAAAACAAGCTAAAGGTCATCTTGTTGATGTAAAAGTAATTGGTGCGGCAACACAGGGCAGAAAAGGTGAAATGATCTCACCAATGGCTGAATTATGTGAAGCAGGAACAGTAGGTTTTTCAGATGACGGTGTTGCAATTAAAACAGCAGCTATTCTGAAAAGAGCACTTGAATATTCAAAAATGTACGATGTTCCAATTATAGAACATTGCGAAGATGAATCCCTGGCCGGTGGAGCAATGAATGAAGGTTTCAATTCGACTTTATTAGGTTTACCCCCAATTCCTTCAGTTGCCGAAGATCTTATTGTTATGCGTGGAATTATTATGGCAGAATATACAAAAGGGAAATTTCACGTAGCACATATCAGTACTAAAAGATCAGTTAAGATGGTTCGAGAAGCAAAAGAAGCCGGAATAAATGTAACAGCGGAAGTTACTCCTCATCATTTTACTCTTACTGATGATATAATTAAAACTTATGATACTAATGCAAAAATGAATCCACCTTTGCGTGAGAAAAAAGATGTTGAAGAAATTATTAAAGGATTAAAAGACGGAACAATTGATTGCATTGCAAGTGATCATGCACCACACGCAGACGAAGAAAAAGAAGTAGAATTTGAATTTGCACCAAATGGTATTATTGGACTTGAAACACAAATAGGGTTAACACTGACTGAACTACTACAAAAAAAAGTTTTAACACTTGAAGAAATTATATTTAAGATGTCGATAAATCCAAGAAAAATTCTAAGAATACCAACACCTAAATTTGAAAAAGGGGAGATCGCAAATCTTACAATTTTAGATCTTGATGAAATTTGGACGGTTGACATCACAAAATTTAAGAGTAAATCTAAAAATTCACCCTTCGATAAAAGAATTCTTACAGGACGAGCAGTGGGAGTAGTAAATAATAATAAGATGTTTTATGATAATAATTTTATTAATATCTAAAGATTAAATTCTTTTTTACTACATACGCCTGTCTACAAAAATATACATAAAAACCTTAAGAACCTTCTAATATTGATGTTTTTCATCTAAAATTAATGGCATTTAATTTGGTTAACTCATATCAAAACTATATGAGGTAATTAAAATGAAAACAACAATTAAAATTTTTATACTGGCATTTTCAACATTGTTATTATCATCTTGCGGAGTAAATGATCCTTTTGCATTCTTAGACACAACTCCTCCAGCACCTCCAACGGGAATTGTAGTTTTAAATGGAGATGAAAGAGTGGATCTTTCGTGGCTGCATAATAGAGAAGATGATATTGCAGGTTATAATATTTACAGTAGTTTTTCATATGATGGCAGATATACTTTGATCGGGTCATCAGATGATAATTATTTTGTAGATTTTGATGTTTATAATGGCAACACTTATTACTATGCTGTAACT
>PFGS01000143.1:0-673 GCA_002783525.1 Ignavibacteriales bacterium CG12_big_fil_rev_8_21_14_0_65_30_8
TTAATTTGTATTTCTAAAATACTAACTTTTAGGAAAGTAATCCAAAACATCACTTAAATACTATATATCAAATTACAAATTTCAAACAAATTCAAATTTTCAATAATCAATATCTAAACGATATCTATAATAAATTGAAATATCTTTAGATAATTAGAAATTGCTAATTGGTTTTTATTTATTTCTGGAGATTGTTTATTTGAAATTTATATTTCCAAATATTATAATTTGGAAATTATAGTCTTAAGAATATTTCTTAATTCAAGTAAATCACTTTTTAGTGAAAGGTCTTCTTCTTTATCAGGACTGCTATCAGTATCTTCATGTTCAAAACTTTCTGAAAGTTCAGGTTTTAGCTTTGGAGTATCGCTGCTTCCTTTACTCTCAAGAATTTTTCTTGCACCTTCTATTGTATATTTTTTTTCTCTTAATAAAGTGGTTATTTTAATTATAAGTTGGATGTCTTTGTTTGTGTAGATTCTATTGCCGGCTCTGTTTTTTTGAGGTTTTAAATCCTCAAATTCGCTTTCCCAATAACGAAGGACGTATTGCTCAATTCCAGTTATTCTGGAAACTTCACTAATAGAATAATATAACTTCTTTATTGATAACTCTTTCAAATCAGCTCAAAATTATTTTCAGTAAAATAAATAATTACTTAAATAATAGCAAT
>PFGS01000143.1:684-5988 GCA_002783525.1 Ignavibacteriales bacterium CG12_big_fil_rev_8_21_14_0_65_30_8
GTAAAACTATTTTGTTTAATTAAATAAGTTAAATTGCTTATTAATAAATATTTATCAATATATACTTTTAAGAATTTTCAACTTCAATTATTTTAATAATTTCGCTTATATCTGAAAGTTCAAAATCTGCATTGTGAGTTTGAGTATTAAAAGTATCCCCATATTTGGCAAAAGCAGTTTTCATTCCAACATTACGAGCACCAACAATATCTCTTTCTGCCCAATCCCCTACCATCAATGATTCTTCAGGTTTGACATTAAGTCTCTTCAATATTTCCAAGAAAGGCTCCGGTGCCGGTTTTATTTTTCCGGTATCTTCTGATGTAACTACCGCATCAACTATATGATGGAAATTTAGATATGCTAATCTTAGCCATGCTTCCTTTGTAGGTGCATCAGATAATATTCCCATTTTAACACCCATTTTAAGAAGTTTATTTAATGTTGAATATACATGCGGATATGGAGTTAAAGCTGCTTCTCTTGCTCTTCTGTAAGCAACAATGCCTGCTGAAAGAATTTTGTAATCTATTTTTTTTAATACTCTTTGAAGAAAATGATCAAATACTTTTTGATATTCCATTCCTTTTTCGTCATAGATCTCATCAATTAAATTTGCGGCCTCTTCGGTAGTTAAATTTAATCCGGCATCAACCATAGCAGGAATTGCTCCCTCAATAGCTCTTCTTTTCATATTCATAAAATCTACAAGTGTGTTATCCAAATCAAAGATGACTGCTTTTATCATTTACTTTTTTCCTTAACTTTTAAATATTTTTCTATAAGGTGTACAGCTGCACTGTAACTTTCTTCTTTAAAACCGGATATGTAACCATCGCAGGCAGATGCAGTTATTAGATTCTGCCTGAAATTTTCTCTTTTAGAAAGATTTGATAAATGTACTTCTATTTTAATTAGATCAATTTCTTCTAATGCATCTCTAATTGCAACTGATGAGTGAGCAAATCCACCCGGATTTATTACTATTGCATCAAATTTATTTTTGGAGATTTGGATTTTGTCTATAATTTCGCCTTCGTGATTGCTTTGAAAAAATTCAAAAAAAGAACCCTTGAATTCATTATTAAGTTTATTCTCAATATCTTTCAAACTTAATTTACCGTATAAAGATTGTTCTCTTTTTCCGAGAAGATTTAAGTTGGGTCCATTTATTACAAGAATTTTCATTTAGACTCAGCCATCTCTTCAATAACTTCTCTTATCTTAGGTGATAAGTACATTTCTTCAATACCTAATTCTTTAAGTGCTGCAGCAAGTATCATTACTTTACGTTGAAGATTAGCCATTTTATTTACTACAATAATTTTACTTTCTTTTAAAAGACAATATCCACCTTTAAAATCACCTTTTTCAAATCTAACTTTAGCACCTAATTGGTTAGCTAGTTCTTTAAGTTCATTAAGTAATTCTTCAAATTCTTTTTCTTTAATTTTCATAAAAATAAAATTATAATTGAATTTTTATTTGTAAATGTAAGTAACAAAACTATAAATAGAAAATCAGATTTTACAAGCTAATTTTAATTAACAATTTAATTATCATCGAGCTTTCTTACTCACTAATCACTATTATGGAGCATTTGCTCCCGATATAAAATTTTCTTTACTATAACTAACTGATTTAAAATAGAATCGAAATTTTCACAAACAGATTTACACAACAGCAGTTTTCAAAATATTAGAAATTAAATATAGAAACAGCATAATATAAACTATATATTCTATTTCATAAAAAGAGATAATAAAATATATATTAAGTATTTTATAGTTTAAATATGCTGAGATTATCAATATACAAAAAAAATAGTTCTTTGATCAATTACTAAAAGTAGTTAATCATCGGAGCATATTAGTATATTTTGTATAGAACAACGAGATATATTTTCTAAATGTCCTAATGCTTAGTCTATAAAATATTATATGAAGTAAAATAGAGGACTAAAATAAGTATGAAAAAGAATAAAATAGATGAAACAATGGAATATAATTTTAATTTAGTAAGAGTATAAAATCCAAAAGCTAAAAGAAAAATGCACCAAAAGATAACCAGGCTTTCAAATGCAATTAATGTATATGCAAGTAAAGGTTTTATTACTACCGGTGCAGGGTTAAGTGAAAATAAGTATCCCCCAAATAAAATTATCTCTACTAAAAATAAACTAAATAAAGCGAAAATATTAGGAAAAAGAGAATAAGAGATTATAGCCAAAATATCCTTAAATCTAGTCTCTACATTAAATGACCTATTAATTATTCTTATAATAAAAGTAAATAATAAAATAAGAACAGAAGTTTCAGCAAGAATTATCAAAAAAGAAATAAAGAAATTATGATCCAGAAATGTATTCTCTCCTGTTGTCATTTTAAGAAAGAAAGAATCTATCATGAATTTTATTGAAGTTATAAATAAAATAAATACAATAAAATTTTTATGTTCACTCCAAATTATGTTAGTAAATCCTTTTGTAGGAGTTTCAATTAATAATCTTATGTCATGCCACAGATTTATATTCCAGACCTTTGCTCTTAAATAATTATTGCATTTAGTACAATTAAGTCTAAATAGTGCATTTTCTGTATTACAACTTTTACAAATAACAGGATTTTGCATATTAATTTAATTTTAATCTAAAAGATAATTGAGTTTGATTAGTTTGTAGATTTTCTTCTACAGAAAAATCAAATAATTGAGCATCCACATAAGCATCTATTAAATTTAGCAAGTATGTAATTCCTATATAAATTGAAACTAGATCTCTTTGATCCTGATAAAACACTCTTAAAGTTCTAAATCTTTCATTATTTGTCTGAATATATAAATCTCTGTTATCAACATACTTATTATTATTGTAAATCCAAGCTGCTGCCAACCCTCCAATTATTCCCCATATAATTGGTGCTTTAATATAGGATTCATTATATATCTGTCCCCAGCCCGGTAATACTGCACTTCGTAATACTGCACCAAGCGGTGATTTCTTCATTACAAAAAGAGAGTCATTTTCATTTTTATCTGGTTCAGTAATTGGTTTTTGCTGTGCAATATTGAAATCTTGCAAAAGCAAAAGAAGAAATATAAAACTAATTATATGTTTGGTTGATAATTTCAAATAATTCGAAAATTCTTTCAAATTCTTCATTGGAATAAAATTCAATAATAAATTGGCCTGTACCGTCTTTTTTTCTTTTGCACATTACTTTTGTACCGAACATCTTTCTAAGTTTATCTTCAATGTCTGTTAAATTTGTTGAAGATGTAGTTTGAATTTTTGTAACACTTCTTTTAGTTGTTTTACTATTTTCTGTTGTGATCTGTTTAGCAAGTTGTTCTACTTTTCTTACAGAAAGACCTTCATTTAAAATCTTTTTTAAAGCTAATAATTGCAACTTTTCTGATGGCAAATTTATTATAGCACGGGCGTGTCCAGCAGAAATTTCATCCTTGATTATACTTGCTTGAATTTCTTCAGGTAGCTTTAATAATCTAATAGAATTTGCAATTGTTGTCCTATTCTTTCCTACAGTTTCAGCTATTTGCTCTTGTGTCAGTTGACACTCATCCATTAGTCTTTTGTATGCATTAGCTGTTTCAATTGCATTCAGATTTTCTCTTTGAATATTCTCTATCAATGCCAATGCAAGCATTGCCTCGTCAGATTCTACTTTGATTATATAGGCAGGTATTTCTTTATAACCTATTCCTAAACAAGCTTTTAATCTTCTTTCACCAGAAATAAGCTGATAATTTCCATTTAATCTTCTTACAGTAATTGGTTGTATTAAACCATTTTGTAATATTGATTTCTTTAATTCTTCAAGTGCTTCAGGATTAAAATCTGTCCTGGGTTGAAATGGATTTGTAGCAACTTTGTCAATTGGAATTTTTGCAAGTTGATCTAAACTTTTACCGTCATCTGTTTTTATTTTTGAATAATCCGGTGCTTTTTCCCAATCCATATTTATATTTTTGGGATTTATAAGAGCATCTAGTCCCCTTCCAAGCCCTGTCTTTGATTTACTCATTTACTTTTACGGTTGAATTTTTTTCTAGTATTTCAGATGCTAAGGCCATATAATTTCTTGCACCGGTAGATGTAGCGTCATATAAAATTATTGGCTTTCCAAAACTAGGAGCTTCAGAAAGTCTTACATTCCTGAATATTGTTGATTTAAAAACTTTTTCTCCAAAATATTTTTTTACTTCTTCCGCAACCTGATTTGAAAGTTTTAATCTTATATCAAACATTGTAAGAAGTACACCTTCGATAGTAAGTTCTCTATTGTAATGTTGTTTTACAATATTAATTGTATTTAATAATTGTCCTAATCCCTCAAGAGCAAAATATTCGCATTGCACAGGTATTAAAACAGAATTTGAAGTTGACAATGCATTTAATGTTAACAAACCAAGCGAAGGAGGACAATCCATAATTATGTAATCATAATTATCTTTTATTTTGCTTATCATCTTTCCTAAAACATTTTCTCTCCCATCCATATCAACCATTTCTATCTCAGCACCAACTAAATTTATATTTGAAGGTAGTATATCTAGATAAGGCATAAAAGTATTTATAATAACTTCTTCAATGTCTCTTGTGCCAATCAAAACTTCATAAACTGAAGGAGATTGATTATGAACACCAACTCCTGAGGAAGAATTTGCCTGAGGATCAATATCAATAAGTAAAACTTTTTTTTCTGCAGCTGCCAAACAAGATGATAAATTGATCGCAGTTGTAGTTTTACCTACTCCTCCCTTCTGATTTGCTATCGAAATTATTCTTGCCATTTAATTGATTTGAGTTAAATTTTTATTTTTGCGTACAAGTATAATTAATTATACTGCTATATAAGTTAATGAAAAAGTTTAATAATTAAACTTCAATTGTTTCTCCAAAATTTAAGACTTTACAATTCTTTCCTAGCTTTTCTAATTCATTTTTAAATAAATTAGGATCTGCTTCTATTACAGGAAAAGTATTGTAATGCATTGGAATAGATATCTTTGGATTTATGAATTCTACAGCTTTTATTGCATCTTCAATTCCCATTGTATAATTGTCACCAATTGGTAATAATAAATAATCAATATTATTCATTTCACCAATTAATTTCATATCATAAAATAATCCTGTATCTCCTGTATGATAAATAGTGACATTATCAATTGTAATTATAGCTCCTGCCGGCTGCCCTGCGTAATTTCCTTCCTGTGTAGCAGAGCCATGAAATGCAATTGTAAATTTTACTCTTCCAAAATCAAATGTATGTCCCCCACCAA
>PFGS01000035.1:0-632 GCA_002783525.1 Ignavibacteriales bacterium CG12_big_fil_rev_8_21_14_0_65_30_8
ACTTTTACACCCATTGGTGTATTAGGACACATATCTTTAGAGTCAACAACGCCGTCACCATCTGTATCTTTTTCTGTTCCAAAATAATATGATAGTGATGCACCACCTGAAAATACTAAGTCAATAGCATCACCGGAATTTAAGTCATCAAAATAATCATTGTTTTTACCTAAACCACCAAAACCTGAAGCATAAAAGTTTAAGCTTATTTTATCAGAAGTCATAAACCTTAAATCTAATTGTGCACTTCCAGTAATTGTATTGTTGTCATAAACATTTGCAGAAATGTTTGGAAGGTTATTATCTCTTAAGTCTTTTGGATAAAATTTGAAATATGAAGCACCAACAGAAATTGTTGCGTAAACATTATCACTTAAATCAAAAGATACTTGAGGTCCAAAACCTATATTATGGAAAGGAGTTGTAAACTCACTTATAGCACGTCTATCATCTTTCCCATTGAAAGCGCCTCTAGCACCAAATAATCTCAAACCAAAAATGATACTTGAATTTGATGGAAAATTATATTCTAGTGCAGCGTTAAATTGAGAACCCAATTTAATAGTTTCATAATCAGTTGTAGCTGCTGTAATACCATACCCTAATGTTATTACATATGTATTGGACAATTT
>PFGS01000035.1:704-6093 GCA_002783525.1 Ignavibacteriales bacterium CG12_big_fil_rev_8_21_14_0_65_30_8
AAAAATCAATTTTTTCATTTTGTTACCTCATTCTCTTTTTATTTATAAAAATTTGTTTAGCACAAGTAATTTCATAACAAAAAATCCCAATTAGATATTGGATTTTATTCTATATATATAATCAGAAGTAATTATGGAGTATTCAATCACCCAAAGGGATGAAAAATGGACTACATCTTTATGATGAGTTTTTATAGGATATTTGTTAAATTCATTTTAAATAAAAAAATATCCGGCCTGAGCCGGATATAAAAGTAATTTCGAATTTACAACAATCAACTATTTATTTATGAGGAACCAAAGCTCTTCTTTTCGTTTTTCTTTTCTCTCTTAGCAGCTTTTTTCTCTTTCATTGTTTTTGTTGCCTCTTTCTTCGTACCCTTTTTACTATTCTGTCCTTTGCTCATAATAATTTCCTTTTTTATATGATTCAGTATTAACCTAAATAAATATTAAAAGCAATTAATTAATGACACCTTTTGCAGCAGCATCTTTAAGATCATCATTCGCAAAAACTGCGATCTCAACTCTTCGATTTTGTTTTTTTCCTATAGCCGTATCATTTGTTGCAACCGGATCTTTTTCACCTAATCCAGTAATAGAAAGTCTTGCAGTTGGAATTCCCCGTGACAACATATAATCTGAAACTGATTTAGCTCTTTGTTCAGATAGAGTTTGATTGAATGGCTCACTACCATCAGAATCTGTATGACCTGTAACAAGTATATTTGTATCCGGGTATTTATTTAGTATAACAGAAAGTTTATCAATATTTAATTTGGCATGGGATTGAAGTACTGAAGAATTGACGGCAAATAAAATGCCCGAGTCAAAAGTAATTTTTATACCTTCACCTACACGTTCTATTTTTGCACCTGCAATATCGTTCTGCATTTCTTCTGCTTGTTTATCCATATAATTTCCTATCAAAGCTCCGGCAGTTCCACCAACAGCAGCACCAATTATAGCGCCCAGTGCAGTATTACCCGCATAATGTCCTATAACTCCTCCTACTACTCCGCCACTAGCGCCACCAATAACGCCACCTTTAACTGCGTTGCTTGCACCGCAGCCTGAAACAAAAATTGATGTGGCTAATATTGATATAATAACAAATACTTTTATCTTTTTCATTTTTTAATCCTTTTTTATTTAGTTATTATCTCTGTGAAAATTATTCACAGAGATATCAATTAATTTCTTAATAAAAATATTATTTAAGAATTCTAAAGACTATTCTTCTGTTCAAGGCTCTACCTTCTTCTGTATTATTATTTCCAACCGGATCATGTTCACCATAACCGACAGTTGTTAGTCTGTTTTTAGCAATGCCTTTTGAAACAAGATAGTCTTTTACTGTTTTAGCTCTTTCAATTGAAAGTTGCTTGTTGTAGGTACTAGTACCTACATAGTCAGTATATCCCTGTATTTCAACTCTGGTGCTAGCTCTTTCTTTTAAAAGAAAAACAGCTTTATCAAGCACTTCGTATGATTCAGGTAAAAGGTCTGCTCTATCAAATGCAAAATTAACGCCTACCAGGACTAATTTATCTTTATCTATTTCATAAATGTATTTATCAACAAGAACTTCTCTTATAATTTCTTTTGGTATATGGTTAATTATCATTTTATCAATTCTACCATAGTCCGTCATATCTTTTGCTACCGCAGTTATTCCCTGGCAAGGTTCGCACTTGTCTGATGGCTCTCCCTGACCAAAAAAGAAATTAAAACCTGCACTAAGCACTATGTAGGAATCGCGCCCATTCACCTCAACCGGTGAGATTGTACCGTCTAGTTCTGAATTGTTTGTCATATGATAACCAAACTCTGTTACTAAACTCCAGTTTGAACTCAATTTAAATTCAGCACCGACACCTGCATTTAATTGTGATCCGAATTTGCTGTCGGGAACCCCTGCTGTTTGCGGGTTGGTTAAGGATTTATAATTACCACCAACTCCTACATATAAATAAGGTGAAACCGGTGAACAGGGGACAAGGTAATACATCAAATCAAGGTCACCTGTTATAAGGTTAGTTGTTTCATCAACAAGGCTGAATGTTGCATCAGTCCATTGTCCTTCCATATGAGAATATCCTCCCTTCAATCTTAATCCAACGTGTTCTGAAAAATTTCGTTGGAGTGATAAATATCCACCGTAATCTGAATTTAAAGAGCTAATGTTTACAGAATAAAGCCTAGGGTAACTTAATCCAAAACCGAATGACCAACTATCTGTTGATGTTTGTGCTTGTGATTCACCAATGCCTACTGTTAGCAAAAGTGCAAGCAGAATAAAAAACTTTTTCATTTAATTTTTCCTTTTATATTATTAAAATCTTAAAATAAAAGATGAGGAGATAGATTCTCCTCATCCGTATCATTTCTGCTACTATCTTTTGTCAACAATACTGGCATCTAAAGTAACTGCACCAATTCGTGTTAATGCTCTGCCGCGCAATGAAGCACCGGTAGTTAACGTGATTGATTGATCAGCAAGAATATTTCCATAAAATATGGAGTTCGTTCCAAGTGTTGCTGAGGTACCAACTGACCAGAAAATATTTTCCCACTTAGCGCCTCCAGCAAGAACAATACTTGTACCTGCATCTGTAATTAGTGTAGAACCCATCTTGAATATCCAGGTTGCATTTGGATCACCACCTGCGTCAAGAGTTAATATTCCGTTTGGTCCGGTACCTGAGATACCACTTGTGGAAGAATTTACATAGAGACCGGGTGCTAGTGTCAGACCGCCAAGTTGTCCCGGAAGGGAGATAGCGTTGAGTGATCTTCCCTGCGCATCATTATAAGCTGTAGTCAAATCAGTTTTTGCAGTTTCAACTATAGGATCAGCAGTCATATATAGAGTTCCGACAACAACTCCCGGAGGGAATCCGTCAATTGTAGCGGTTGGGAATGCTCCAACATCTCCATATAAAGTTGAGAAGCCGATATTAGAAACTCCAGAGCCGGCGATAACAGCAAAGTCACCAACGGACCCGAGATTAACCGGTGAAGGACCAGCACCGCTTGCAGTAAAGTTTGCTACTAATGATCTGTTACCTGAAATAGTGAAAGAATAATTGGCAAGTGTTGATACTTCTACAAAATTTTCAGTCCAATTAGTAAATGTATACCCAGCATTTGCTGTTGCTGTTATGGTTACCAAAGTTCCGGAGTCAAATGATCCATCACCACTGGTATTTCCTCCGGCTACAGGAAGCGATGAGAGCGCAACCGTATATTTTCCTGTAACTAATGCAAAGTTTGCTACTAAAGTTCTGTTTTGAATTAGAGAGAACTGGTAATTCGTATTTGTAGAAACTGCAATTCCATTCTCTGTCCAATTGGTAAATGTGTAACCGGTATTTGGTGTAGCGGTTACTGTAACTGAGCTGCCTGTGTTAAATGTACCGCCTCCACTGGTTGTTCCACCAATTGATGGATTTGAAGAGAGTACTATTGTGTACTGTGCTGAAGGCAAAGCAAAGTTAGCCACAAGTGTCCTGTCACTTTTTATGTCAAAATTATAATTGGCACTTGTTGAAACTGCAATTCCAGCTTCTGTCCAGTTGACAAACAAATAACCTGCAGCTGGCGTTGCTGTTACAGTTACTGAAGATCCCGTACCAAAAGTACCGGCTCCATTTGTTGTTCCACCTGCTGATGGGTTTGATGATAAAGCTACTGTGTATGTAACGCTGGAGGCAGCAGTAGTAAAACTCCAAACATAGTTGGCTGCCAACGAAATTCCTTTAAGGTTTTTAGCCCCGGTTGTTATTGTTGCTGTATATTTAGTATCTGGCTGAAGGGCACTTGTAGGCGTAAACATTGCTATTTTGTTTGTATAAGAAACTGTACCTGATACAAACGATGTACCCTGCATTAAAGTAAATGTTGCTGTAGTAATTGTTAAAGAGTCCATTGACTCACTGAAAGTTGCCGTAAGTTTACTGTTGAAGGCCACGCTTGGTGCTAGGTCAACAGGATTTGTTGAACTTACTGTTGGTGTTGTAACTATAGGGGGTGAAACGACACTTACTCTGTCATCGCAGCCGGCAATAATCATTACCAGTAGCAGTGGCATTAACCACAACATACTATATTTATTAATTTTCATTTTTCATTTACTCCTTTTTTTAACAATACATTTTCTTGGTTTATTAACTGGTAAGAATTTACACAGGGATTACGAGTTTAGTAATCAGTCAAAGGGATGAAAAGTGGACTACATCTTTTGGGTTAGACATTTTATGTTGTGGTGGGATTACGACGAAAAATTAATTGTTCATTAAATAAGATAGAGTAGGCTAAGCTGAACTGTTTTCAGAAAGCACTCACCTAACACTTAAGTATGAGGTGATGAAAATTTACTCTTTGAAACAAAACATACTTTATCAATAAGAATTATTTCATTAGAATTAACTTCTTCGTTGAGACAAATGATCCAGCTTCCAAACGGTAGAAATATATACCACTGGAGAGATTAAGAAATCCCGTTCTTGAATTGAATGGAACACTGTAAGTGCCGGCTTCCTGTTTACTATTTACAAGTGTAGCAATCTCAACACCAAGCAAACTGTAGACCCTGAGAGAAACCTGGGTAGCCTTACCAAGACTATATTGAATATTAGTGGATGGATTAAACGGATTAGGATAATTTTGTAGAAGTGAAAACTCTTTAGGTATCAACAACCCATCTTCTACCGAGGTTACTGTTGTCGGACCTGTGATGGCATTAGCGTCTAATGTAACTGCAGTCTGCACCAATGCTCTACCGTTCAAAGTTGCACCGGACTGCATCTCAATCAATGTTTTACACAATATAATTCCTTTGAAATCAGCAGTTGTTCCAAGTGTAGTGTTATCTGCAACCTGCCAGAATATGTTAGAAGCTTTTGCGCCTCCGCTCAGTGTAACAATAGCTCCGTTACCCACAGTGAGAGTTCCAGAAATCTGAAATATCCAGACATCACTTGACGAACCCGAGATAGTGACACCGGCAGCAGATATATTTACACCGGTACTCCACTTGTAAAGACCGGGATATAATATTTTCCCGGTAACATCCCCGGTAAATATTTCAGAGTGATCAGGCGATGTTCGTCCAGCGGCATCGTTGTATGCAGTTTCCATATCGCTTACAGCCGTTGTCAAAATTGTCGGAGTTGGAGTAGCATAGTCAGCAGCATAAACTTTTCCGGTTATCAGGGATGATGTTGAAAAAGTATTTGTTGCATCAGCGATTAAACCGAATCCGGTTATGAAAGTTGCCGCTGCCGGACTGATTCCAATATTCCCTGTAATATGTGTGGTTCCCGTAGCTGAAATTCCTGTCTTTGCCAAAATCACGTAATCACCGGATGTTCCAAGGTTCACAGGT
>PFGS01000106.1 GCA_002783525.1 Ignavibacteriales bacterium CG12_big_fil_rev_8_21_14_0_65_30_8
AGGTAAATAAATTCTTCCTTTTTTGTAGTCTATCTCAATATCCTGAATAAAATTTGTTAATTGAAGTGCAGTACAAATTTTATCTGAAAAATAAAAAGCATCTTCATTTCTAATATTATTTAACTCCAGAATCAGTCTGCCAATGGGATTTGCTGAATTTTTACAATAATTTAAGACTTCTTCAAAATTTTCGTATCTTTTTTTAGTTACATCTTGTTTGAAAGCAAATAATAAATTAATTAGACACTCTGGAGAAAGATTCTTTGTTTTAATAGTGTTTAGCAGAGCAGAATCAAAATCATTTTGGCAATTCCCCTCAGAAATAAATTTTACTCTTTCTGTCAATTCATCCAGTTTATTTATTCTTTCTTCGTTGGTAATATTACCTTCATCTGCAATATTATCAGCAGTGCGGGCAAACCAATAAATTATTGCAATATGTTTTTGCTGATCTTTTGGAATAAGAAAAGAAACCACAGGAAAATTCTCGTAATGTGATTTAGCTAAATTTAGTGAAGACTTATAAGCGCTTTCAATATTTAATTTTGGGTTTTCCATCAATTGCAATTGCTTTATAATTATTCTAATTGTAAAATAATAATTAGTAGGTGAGAATTTAAGGATATCAGATACAAAAAGCCTCGAAAATGAAATCGGGGTTTAGATTATTAATTTTTTTTCTAATTAAGGATTAAATATTGAAAGGTCATATCTATAGATCGGTATTAGCACATTTCCTTTATTTCCACCTGTTATAGTTAAACAAAATGTTTTGTAAAGAATTTTTAGATCTAAAAGGAGCGATCGGTTATTAAGATAATATTTATCGGCTTCAATAAGATGCTTGATTCCATTTTTATTTGATTTATTTATTTGCCACCAACCGGTTATTCCGGGTTTTAAATTTATTTTTTCTCTTTGTAAATAGAACTCACTATAATGATTTTTAATTTCTAAAAGATCTTTTTGGTTTAAAGGCCGGGGCCCAACAAATTTCATTTCTCCTTTAATAATATTTATAAGCTGAGGTATCTCGTCAAGACCTGTCTTCCTCAATATATTTCCAAATGGGAAAATATCACTGTTACTATTTTTCATTGTTCTAAATTTGTAAATATTAAACCAATTATTATTTAAAGTCAGCCCTCTTTTTTGAACAAATACAGGGGTCTGTTTTGTTTGCAGAAAAATTATTAAACAAATAAATAAAGAGGGAATAAAAAATACAGCTAACAATATAATTGCAAATATTATCTCAATTGATCTCCTTGCTATTCTCATATAAAATAAATTGCCTTTTACTTACTTTAATAACAACATTTTCTTAGTTTGTACAAAACCAACATTTGTTGATAGTCTATAAAAATATACTCCACTTGCTGCATTTTGTCCATATTTGTCTTTCCCATTCCAGTAAACAATGTGATAACCTGCATCAGCTTTTTCATTAAATAGTGTATTTACCTCTTTACCAAGTATATCATATATTTTTATTGTAACTGATGAGATATCAGGTATATAAAATTTTATAGAAGTAGAGGGATTAAATGGATTAGGACTGTTTTGCATTAATTCTGCTTTTGCCAGCGCATTAAGTGAAACTTTAATTGCATCGTAATACTTAAAATTTCCGTCAACATCTAATTGTTTTAGTCTATAAGAAAATTTTATACCTCCTATAGGTTGATCTTTAAATGAATAGTCTTTGGGCGAATTACTGTTCCCTGCACCCGGAACAAATCCAATTTTTGTCCAGGCTAAAGGCTGATCACTGAAGGATGAACGCTGAACTTCGAATCCATAATTATTTACCTCTGTAGCGGTTTGCCAAATTAGTATAACAAAACTGTCTTCAGATTTTGCAGAAAATTTTGTTAACTCAACAGGCAATGGACCTGCTCCTGTTGTAAAACTAAACACTTGTGAGCTATTTGTTTTTTCCAGAGAATTACTTGAAGCAGTAACACGCCAGTAATAGGTTGTGTTCGGTTCCAATCCTGCTAATGATAATGAATCTGATGTCACTCCCGTTGTATCAAGAAATATAGTACCTGAACCAAAATTGACATCTGTATTCACCTCTAGTCTAAATGAATTTGCTCCGTCAGTAACCGGCCATGAAAGTGTTGGATCTGTTGGAACATCTGTAGATCCACTTTCCGGAACTATCAAAGTAGACTGAGTTACTGATGACACAGTTGTAAAATATCTTACTGTAGAATAATCACTATAATTACCACTACTTGTTAAAGCGGTAACTCTCCAATAATATTTTGTACTATCTGTTAATCCGGCTATCTGTTTTGTGTTTAAACCTACTGTATCCTGATCATAAATAACTTCACCATCAAAACCAGATGCCGTGTTTACTTCCAACCTGTATTTATCCGCTCCGGTTACTGATGACCAGCTTAATGTTGGTGAAAGTGAAACTCCCGTTGCATTATTTGTTGGTGAACTTAGTGCTGTTGTTGCTAACTTTGTTGTAAAACTATAAACTGATGATGTATTTGTTTTCCACAGCCCACTGCTCGTTGCTGTTACTCTCCAATAATATGTTGTGTTATTTGATAAAGATAACCCGTTCAATACTTTAGATGTTGCTGATGTGGTTGTATCAAGTTTTACTGTACCAGTAAAATCAGATGAGGTATTTACTTCCAGGTGATATGAACTTGCACCTGTTGCTGCCGGCCAGCTGAATGTTGGAGTTAATGAAATGCTTAATGCATCATCACTCGGCGAAGTTAATGATGCTTGTCCTGTAGTAAAATTAAAGACTGAACTTTCATCACTTGTGTTTCCACCGTTTGTTAATGCTGTTACTCTCCAGTAATATTTTGTGTTGTCAATCAGCCCACCTATCTGTTTTGATGTCTGACTAATAGTATCCTGATCATATATTACAGTGCCGGAAAAATTTGATGCCGTGTTTACTTCAAGCCTGTATCCGGTAGTACCACCTGTAGCCGACCATATTAAGATTGGACTCAGTGAAACATCTGTTGCATTATTTGCGGGTGAAATAAGTGTAGATGCAGCCAACTGAGTTGTAAAACTATAAACTGCGGACGTATTTGTTTTAGATAAAGCATTGCTCGAAGCTGTAACTCTCCAGTAATATAAAGTGTTATATTCTAACGAAGTACCGCCCAATATCTTTGAAGTTGCTGTAGTTGTAGTGTCTAAAATTGTTGTACCGGTAAAAGTATTATTAGTGTTTACTTCAAGTCTATATTTATTTGTTCCTGTTGGACCGACAGGCCAGATAAATTCCGGGTTAATTGAGTTATTGGTAGAGCCATTAACAGGAGAAGTGCCGGCACTTTGTTGCGTGGTTGTAAAATTAAATATAGAAGATACATCACCTGAGTTACCACCGGAGTTTTTAGCTGTTACCCTCCAGTAATAGGTTGTGTTATCGCTCAGACCGCCGATCTGTTTTGATGCAAGACTTACAGTATCCTGGTTATAAATTACAGTACCGGAAAAATCTGATGCTGTATTTACCTCAAGCCTGTATTTATTGGCGCCTGTTACTGAAGACCAATTTAATGTTGGTGAAAGCGAAACTCCCGTTACATTATCAGATGGGGAAGTGAGTGTTGTTGCTGCTAACTTTGTCGTGAAACTGTAAGTTGATGATGAATTTGTTTTTGACAGTGAATTACTCGAAGCAGTAACTCTCCAGTAATAAGTTGTATTATAAATTAAAGAGACTCCGTCCATTGTCTTTGATGTAGAAGCTGTCGTTGTATCCAGCTTAACTGTTCCAGTGAAATCAGAAGTTGTATTTACTTCCAACCTATATTTATTTGCACCGGTAGTAGCTGGCCAGGATAATGTGGGTGTTAGTGATACACTAAAAGCGCCGTTAGACGGTGAGGTTAGTGATGATTGCTCAGTAGTAAAATTAAATATTGAAGAAACATCTCCCCAGTTTCCTGAAGAATTTTTAGCACTTACTCGCCAATAATATTTTGTGCTGTCACTGAGACTGCCAATTTGTTTTGAATTTAAGCTGACTGTATCCTGATCGTAAATTACAGTACCCGAAAAATCTGAAGCTTGGTTTACTTCGAGCCTGTATTTATCGGCACCGCTTACAGCCGACCAGCTTAATGTTGGCGAAAGTGAGCTGCCCGTTGCATTATTAGTTGGTGAACTAAGTGTGGGAGCTGCTGGAGCAGTTGTAGTAGAAGTTGTATTTGAATTTCCGCCTTGTCCTGTTACAGAACTCTTATCTGCTCTTACACGGTAATAATATGTGGTGTTGCCGGTTAATCCAGTTATATTTTTGGTTAATACACTGCCGGCATCAAGATTATTATATCCAGTAACAAAAGAACTAAAATTCGAATTTGTTGAGACATCCAGTAAGTATTTATCAACTATTCCAACAGTGGCTGCTGTCCAGTTTGCGGTAAAGGATGTTGTCCCTAAACTCGTTGCAGCAGTTGCAGTCGGCACTACCATTGCATAACTCTCTACCCAGTTAGATGTGCTGCCTGTAAGTGCAAAATTTGTAAGTGTGCCGTTATTACCATTAGATGTTTGATCGTATAAAGTTGTTATCCCTGTATTAGTTCCGCCTGCTGTTCCTAAATCAAATCTATAATAAGCTACCAGACCGGATGTTGTAGGATCTATAATATTAGTCATAGCTGTTTGCAACTGAGCCTGTGTACGGGCAACGTTCCATATTCGCACTTCGTCCATTATACCATTAAAATATTCTATGTAACTGGAGCCGTCACTTCTAGCTCCCAACGTCAATGGTGTTGAATTATTTAAATTAATTGTGCTGGAAGCTGTACCGGAATTATTAAGTACCCCATCTATATAAATTTTTGCAGTAGCCCCGCTCCTGGTAACAGCTACGTGATGCCAATGATTATCGGTAACAACAACAGTACTTGCAATTACTAAATACGGGTTATTATTATCATCAATTTCAAATCTTATTGAACCATCAGTAAATTTATATAGTCTAAAAAAGTTACCGTGACCTGCACTGGCTCTTTTCGCAATTATAGTCTGAAACGAACCTGTTGTTCCGGTTTTTATATAAGCTTCAAGTGTAAAATCACCAGTGCCAAAATTTCCTAATGAATTATTAGTGCTTACATAATCATTAGTCCCATCAAAATTAATTGCATTGCCCGGTGCTGTCATAGTGGTCGCTGTATTCATAGGATTATTTGTTCCGCTACTTGTATTATAAACTTCACTACCTGCTGATCCGTTATATTCTGTAACCATTACCCGATATTCGGAGCCGGTTGTTAAATTTGTAACTGTTACACTGGTTCCTGTTCCGGTATAAACACAGTACCAGCCCGATGAACCTATCTGTGTTCCCGAACCAAAAACTGTATTTGCTGTATAGGTTGTGTTGTCTGTCGGTGAAACAGTTCCTGTATTAACTTGTTTAATGAATACCGCTCTGGCTGAACCGTTACCATTTGTCCAGCTAATCGTTGCCTGAGTTGTTTGTATACTGCTGGCTGTAATGTTACTTGCCTGGGTTGTTGGTGGTGTTGTAAGTGGAGATGAAGTTGAACCAAGAGTCCAACGTGAGAACGAATCAATTCCGCTTAATGTAACAGTATGTGTTGTTGTATTTACTGTGCCCCCTGATTTTATCCAAGTTGTTCCGTTGTCGGTAGATTTGAATAAGATTAATGTTGATTCTGTAAGCCCGTTTAATTCAACCGGATCATAATGGAATACAAGCGTTGCATTTAATCCTGCATTATTTGTTGGCGTAATGTCATAATATCTTTTGATTCCGCTATTACCGTTGCCTGTCTGAATAGAACTCCCCCTTGTAATAATGGTACTGCCAAAATTTGAGTTGCTTGTTAATTCAGCACCAAGCCCGGCAATATTTTTAGAAGCAGGGGCGTTTATTGTTTGTGTAGTTGATAATGTACCACCCAGCACTATATTCCCTGTTGATTCACTTACATTAGCATTTGAACCAAGGCTCAATGATTTAGAATTTAAATCTAAATTTCCGCTAGATAATGTGAGAGTTCCGTTAACTGTTATATTATTAGAAAGGAGTACATTATTTGCAGCTTTGTTAGTAATTAGGTTATTAAAAGTTTCACCAT
>PFGS01000304.1:0-5069 GCA_002783525.1 Ignavibacteriales bacterium CG12_big_fil_rev_8_21_14_0_65_30_8
TAGTATCCGGATTATCTGATTATTTAAGAGATAAAAAAATAAATGTTTTTGGTCCATCGGCGAAGGCAGCCAGGATAGAATCCGAAAAATCATTTGCTAAAAAAATGATGGTCGAGAATAATGTCCCTACCGCTGAATATAAAGAGTTTACTTCTGCACAATATAAAAGTGCAAAAAATTATTTAGAGAAAAGTAAATATCCTATTGTAATAAAAGCTGATGGACTTGCCGCTGGTAAAGGAGTTCTTATTTGCAATAATAAATTAGAGGCACTAAAAAATCTGGATGATCTTTTCCTAAATAATAAATTTGGTGAAGCTGGAAATAAAATAATTATTGAAGAATTTTTAGAAGGAGAAGAAGCGTCAATATTTGCTATAACTGATGGAGTAAATTTTGTTTGTCTTCCATCATCACAAGACCACAAAAGAATAGGTGAGGACGATACTGGGTTAAATACAGGTGGTATGGGAGCTTATTCTCCCGCAAGAATTATAACTGATAAAATTTTACAAGAGATCGAATTTAAGATAATTAAACCAATAATTAATGCTCTAAGAAATAACGGGAATGAATTTGTTGGATGTCTTTATGCTGGACTAATGCTTACAAAAGACGGTATAAAAGTAATTGAATTTAATTGCAGATTTGGTGATCCTGAAACTCAGGCTGTGTTGCCATTATTAGAAGGTGATTTTCTAAAACTTCTTTATTCGGCATCAATAAGAAATATTGAGAAAAATTCAGTTAAATATAATGGAGGATGTTCAATTTGTGTAGTTGCTTCTTCTAAAGGATATCCGGAAAATTACAAAAAAGGTTTTGAAATAAAAGGATTGGAAAGAATAACAGATCCTAATGTTATTATATATCACGCCGGTACAAAATTAGTTGAAAATAAAGTAGTTACTAATGGAGGGAGAGTATTGGGGATAACTATGTTTTCAGATGAATTGAATTTTGAAGAGGTAAAGAAAATAGTCTATCAAAATATAGAAAAAATTAATTTTGATGGAATATATTTTAGACGAGATATTGCTCACAGAGCATAAAAAAATAAGCGAATCCCGGTGGGGGTAGTCCCGAGATTCGCCGTCAGTATGGGTAATATGAGCTACAAAGTAGGTCTGCAATATTACCCGAAAAATCAACTTATTTTTTATGAACATTAGGGATTATCTATTTAGAAAAAGTATTAATAGACATATCCAATATAAAGAAATTTTTTCAATTATTCACAACTTTTTTGTACCGAAGAACGGCTTGTCGGTGTAGGTTTAATCTAAAATGTTAATTTTTATTTGTTATTTGTACCGAAGGCCGGACTCGAACCGGCACCTGGTTTAAGCCAGACTGGATTTTGAGTCCAGCGCGTCTACCAATTTCGCCACTTCGGCATCTGTTATTTCTTTTAAGAATTCTTTACCAATTCCTGATTTTAAGTATTTCTTTTTTTTTCTTGCTTCAATTCTTGTTCTAAACCTTTCAAAATATATTAGTTTGAATGGTTTGTAAGGTTTTGTAGTTTTTTCTCTTCCATTATTATGTCGATTGATCCTTTCATTTAGATCCTTTGTCAAACCAACATAAATATAACTTCTAATTTTACTTTTAATAGCATAAACGAAAAACAAAATACCTCTTTTTTTTCAACTTAAGCAAGAAATATATCTGGATTTTGAGTCCAAGCGCGCTTGCCTGCGGTAGGCAGGTCTACCAATCCGCCTTCATTTCATTTCGTCGGACAGGTTTCGCCACTTCATTAGAACAATTAAAAAAGTTAACAAAATTACTAAACTATATTATGCCAATCAAACTATATTGATTTTTATAACCGAGATAAAATTAATTAATAATTAAAAATACAATATGATAATTAATAAATATATTATTATAGTTATACTTATTTATTTATAAAATTTTGTAAAAAAATTGTCGTTTATGAAAAATAAATTTTTAAGCTTAATTCTCTCTATCTGTTGTATGTCATTAATATTTTTTGATTGTTCAGAGGATACAATTAGTGATTCAAAAACAATAGTACTAGATCCGTCAAAATATACAGTACATAATAATATTATGACCACTGTGTTTTGGATAGGTGAAACAGCTGATTCATCTAATGCTTTTATTGCAAATGATGCAAGCGCTTGGGACGGAAAATGGAAAGAACATTATGGCGGGATTGATGATCCTGATAATAGGAATGGATATTATCCAAAAGATTTTACACCAAAAGAAAATCCTTTTTATTTTGCTTTGCCTTACAATGATATTGATACTACAGGTGAACGAAAACAAAATGCATTTGATATTGTTTTTTGGGCATCGGAGAAAAGCTGGGGACAGAATGAATCGATGTGCAAAAACCGTTGGATAAAAATAATTAAAGGTTCAAAAACAGCTTTTGCACAATGGGAAGATGTTGGCCCGTTTAATATTGATGATTATAATTATGTTTTTGGAAATGAACAACCTCAAAATAAGTTTAATAATGCAGGCTTAGATGTTTCTCCAGCTGTTAAAGATTTTCTGGGTTTAACAGGTTTAGACAGTGTTAGTTGGCAATTTGTTGATTTTAAGGATGTTTCAGATGGACCTTGGAAAAATATTATTACTAGTTCACAAATAGAATATTAGATACAAAATTCAACTAGTTTTTTAATAATTATTGCTTTGAGATCTTTGCCCAAGAATCTCTAAGTGGTACTGTTCTGTTAAATATTAATTTATCTTTACTTGAATCTGTACTATCCACACAGAAATATCCTCTTCGCTCAAATTGAAATTTATCCAATGGTTTTGAGTCTTTTAGAAAAGGTTCAACTTTACAATTATTGAGTATTATTAATGAATTTGGATTTAAGAATTCAGTAAAATCTTTTTCTTTATCTTTATCAGGATGCTCTACTGTGAACAATCTGTCATACAATCTTACTTCAGCGTTTAAACAATCATTTGCATTTATCCAGTGGATCGTTCCTTTTACTTTTCTGCTGCTTTGAGGCATTCCGCTTTTTGTCTCCGGATCATAAGTACAATGAATAATTTTTACCTCTCCTGAATTTTCATCTTTCTCAATACTAACGCATTTAATAATGTATGCATATCTTAATCTTACTTCATTTCCCGGTGAAAGTCTGAAGAATTTTTTAGGAGGGTCTTCCATAAAATCTTCTTTCTCAATAAAGATCTCTCTTGAAAAAGAGATCTTTCGTTTCCCCATTGATTCATCTTCGGGATTATTTACTGCATCAAGTTCTTCTGTATTAACTTCAGGATAATTATCAATAATAACTTTTACAGGATTTAAGATGGTCATCACTCTTTGAGTTTTTTTATTAAGGTCTTCTCTCAAACTATGTTCAAGTAAAGCAATATCAGACACATTTTCTCTCTTAGCAAAACCGGCTTTCTCAACAAAGCTTTTTATTGCTTCAGGAGTGTAACCTCTTCTTCTAAATCCGGAAAGTGTCGGCATTCTTGGATCATCCCAGCCTGAGACTGTTTTATTTTGAACTAAAGTAAGTAGTTTTCTCTTACTCATTACCGTGTAGGTTAAATTCAATCTAGCAAATTCAATCTGCTGAGGATGACAGGGGACACTCAAATTATCAAGCAGCCAATCGTAAAGTGGTCTGTGATTTTCAAATTCCAAAGTACAGATTGAGTGAGTAATTCCTTCCAATGCATCTGACTGTCCGTGAGCAAAATCATACATTGGATAAATACACCATTTGTCGCCTGTTCTAAGGTGAGATGCTTTTTTAATTCTATAAATAGCCGGGTCCCTTAAATTCATATTAGGTGAAGACATATCTATTTTTGCACGAAGAATATGCTCACCGTCTTTAAACTCTCCGTCACGCATTCTTTCAAATAATTCTAAATTTTCTTCTACAGATCTGTTTCTGTAAGGACTTTCTTTTCCGGCTTCTGTTGGAGTGCCTCTGAACTTTTTAATTTCTTCAGCTGAAGAACTATCAACATAAGCTTTTCCTTTTTTGATAAGTTCAACTGCATAAGAATAAAGCTGATCAAAATAATCAGATGCATAAAAAAGTCTGTCTCCCCAATCGTAACCCAGCCATTTTATATCTTCTTTTATTGAATCTACATATTCAACTTCTTCTTTTTCCGGATTGGTATCGTCAAATCTTAAATTACATTTCCCATTAAATTCATCGGCTAAACCAAAATTTAGCCAAATAGAAAGAGCATGACCAATATGCAAGTATCCATTTGGTTCGGGAGGGAAGCGTGTATGAACTCTTCCATCATTTTTATTTTCTTTTAAATCTGCTCTTATTTTTTGTCTTATAAAATCATTAAGCTGATTTTTTTCTACTGAATTTTTCATATTTATTTTTTTATAATTTCTAATGCTTTGTTAATTCTGGTAATTGTTTCTTCTTTGCCTAAAATATAAGTCAGATTAAAAATACCAGGTCCAATCCCAACACCTGATAAAGCTAATCTTAAAGGGTGGATTAATCTTCCTAACCCAATCTCTTTTTCTTGACAAATATTTTTTAATGTTTTTTCAAAATCTTCTTTTGAAGGATTATCTATTTCATTTATTCTATCAGAAAATAATTTTAATAATTCCGGGCTGTCATCTTTCCATCTTTTTTTAATTACATTTTCATCATAATTTGTTGGAGCGTTATAAAAATATGGGCAAGTAGTAATAAATTCTTTAACAAATGAAACTCTTTCTTTCATAGCTTCTATTATCAATAAAAGAGTATCATCAGAAATATTTAAATCTGAACTTTTAATTTCAGTCTTTAGCATTTTTAAGATCTCTTCATTTGTTAATTTTCTCAGATGTTCTGCATTTAGCCAATCTAATTTTTCTAAATTAAATACAGCACCGGATTTATTAACTCTATCTAATGAAAATGAATTTATCAATTCATCCATTTTATAATATTCCTTATCGTCACCGGCATTCCATCCAAGTAAAGCAATAAAGTTTAACAATGCATCTTTTAAATAATCTTTATCACGGTAGTCCTCAACAGCAACATCGCCCTGTCTTTTACTTAATTTTGATTTATCAGGAT
>PFGS01000304.1:5105-6144 GCA_002783525.1 Ignavibacteriales bacterium CG12_big_fil_rev_8_21_14_0_65_30_8
CCCAGTTAAAATAATCATATAAAAGAATATGCTTTGGAGTGGATGATATCCATTCTTCACCTCTTATAACATGAGTGATCTGCATTAAATGATCATCAACAACATTTGCAAAATGATATGTTGGATATCCGTCACTTTTAATTAATACTTGATCATCAATTGTATTTGTGCTAAAAACCACTTCATCTCTTATCAGATCATTAAAAGTAATTTCTTTTCCGGATTCTATATTTAATCTTACAACATAAGGTAAATTATTTTTTAGATTATTTTCTATTTCACTTTGTGAAAGTGATAAACATTGTTTATCATATTTTGTTTGCAAACCTTCTTGCTTTTGTTTTTCTCTTAAATTATTAAGTCTTTCTTGTGTGCAAAAGCAGTAGTAAGCTTTTTTATGTTCTATTAATTCTTGTATATGTTTTTTATAAATGTCTAATCTTTCTGATTGCTTGTAAGGGCCGAAATCACCACCGGTTTTTGGGCCTTCATCGGGGATAAGTCCCGCCCAATCAAGAGTTGATAAGAGTTTTTCTACTGCACCTTTTACATATCTGTTTCTATCGGTATCTTCAATACGGAGAATAAATTTGCCATTGTTATTCTTTGCAAAAAGATAATTATACAATGCAGTTCTTAAACCACCAATGTGCAAATAACCCGTCGGGCTTGGTGCAAATCTAACTCTTACATCTTTGTTTATCATTAAAGGTAGAATTGTAAATAAAAAATAATATAATTAAACAGCTCAAAAATAAACATTTTTTAAGCAGTAAAGAAATTCTTGTTTAATATACTAATCAGAGATAAGGAATTTATTTTGCGGCTACTTTATTATCAGTATAATATTTTACTTTCTCTATAAATTCATTACTGTCAATAGGTTTGGGTATATAGTCCGTTGCACCGGCATCCAGACATTTTTCTCTGTCACCCTTCATTGCAAATGCAGTTAGAGCTATAATTGGAATGTCTTTATATTCTTTAATTTCTCTAATTTTTTGGGTTGCTTCAAAACCATTCATAACAGGCATTTGCA
>PFGS01000279.1 GCA_002783525.1 Ignavibacteriales bacterium CG12_big_fil_rev_8_21_14_0_65_30_8
ATGAAAATAATTAATAATTCCATTAGACTATTACTTTTAGTTTGTTTCTTGTTAATGGGAACAGAAAGTTTTGGTCAAAAATGGATGCTTACTTTTTCTAAAGGAACCGGTTTTGGGCCACAAGCTTATAATTGGACTGCTAAAGGAGTAAGTGATGCATCTAACACTATTAAAGATAGATGGGATGAAGGTTATGATGTAGTAGACCTCGCATTCGGTAACTCTACCTGGCTTATCACCTTTGCAAAACAAAGTGGATTTACAAAACAAGCATATAACTGGACACAAAAAGGAATAAGCCGAGCATCTGATCTTTTAAAAGATAGATGGGATAGTGGCTATTATGTAACTGATATTGCATATGGAAATGACACTTGGTTTTTAATATTTTCTAAAGGAACAGGCTTTACTAATCAAGCATACAACTGGACAGGTAAAGGTGTTGCAGATGCTGCTAAAAAGATTAAAGAAAGATGGGATGAAGGTTATGACCTTACTGATCTAGAGTATGGCGATGGTTATTGGTTTATGATTTTCTCTAAAGGTACAGGATTTACAACACAAGCATATAACTGGACACAAAAAGGTTTTGATAATGCAATTGATAAAGTTAAAGAACGTTGGGACGATGATTATAGAATTACAGATATGGCTTATGGTGATGGAACCTGGTTCATGATTTTTGCTAAAGGTACTGGCTTTTGGAAACAAGCATATAATTGGATGGAATCAAGATCAGATATTGGTGATGCTTATAAAAACAGATGGGATGATGACTATAAATTAACAGGTGCTGCTTTTGGTTACTAAAACTAAATTATAATTAAATTAACACTACTTGCAAGAATTCCTTCTCCTTTTTTAGGGGAAGGAATTTTTTTATTGTAAACCAGTTGACTACCGTTCATCAAGTATTTATTGCTCTAACATATTTTCTATAATATTTTAACACCATTCAATAGCCAATAAAAAAAACAAGAACTAAACTTTAACTTTATTTTAATTAAAAAAGGAGTGATTATGTACAGCTTTATTAAAAAGTTTAAATATTCATACAAAAGTATGTTTGTAGCAATATTTATTCTTTCAATCTTTTTATCTGGAATTGCAAATGGACAGATTCCGGATAAATTTAAAAACCTAAAAGTTCTTCCAAAGAATATAAGCAAGGGTGAACTAATCGGAACTATGAAGGGATTTACAAGAGCTTTGGGAGTAAGATGTATTTTTTGTCATGTTGGGACAAATGAAAGAGATTTAAGTACTTTCGAATTTGCATCAGATGAAAAAACTAGTAAAGAGAAAGCAAGAATTATGATGAGTATGGTAAATTCTATAAATAAAGATCATTTATCAAAATTATCTGAATATTCAGACCACATAATGAAAGTAAATTGCATGACGTGTCATCATGGACAAAATGAACCTAAATTATTAGAAGATATTTTGATGAGAGTTATTGAAAAGAAAGGAATTGATTCCGGAATAGAAAGATATAAAAAGTTAAAAGAAAAATATTACGGTGGATTTACTTATGATTTTCAGGTTAGAACTCTTGCAAACCTTACTGATATGTTAATCAAAAGTAAAAGATTTGATGCAGCTGTAACTATAAGTAAACTAAATGTTGAAATGTATCCTAATTCCATATTTTCACTTTACTCTATGGGTGAAGCTCTGGAAGCAAAAGGAAATATAAAAGAAGCAATAGAAGCTTATGCAAATGCTATGAAGTTTGCTCCAAATAATCCGCAAATAAAAAAGAAAATTGAAATGCTTCAAAACAAAAAATAAATCTATTTAAAACTAAAAACCCAGTCTGTTATTATTAGACAGGGTTTTTATTAAAGGCATAATTTTATTACCAGATTTTTACAACTTTATCCTCAGGCATTCTCATATTATCACCCGGTTTTACATTAAATGCATTCCAGAATTCAGGCATATTACTTAACGGACCCAAAACTCTATATTTTCCTGGAGAATGTGGGTCTGTTTGAATCCTTAATCTTAGAGACTGTACCCTTATATTATTTTCCCATACCTGTGCCCAGCCAAAAAAGAACCTTTGTGAAGGAGTAAAACCGTCAAGCTTTATATTTTTTTTGTACTGATCAGTATTTTTAAATGCAGTGTAAGCTACTGTTAACCCACCTAAGTCGGCTATATTTTCACCTGCAGTTAACTTTCCGTTTATATGAAGAGAATCAATAGGGTAGTAAGAATCAAATTGATCAAATATTTTTTGTGCTCTTTTTTCAAATCTTTCACCGTCATCTTTTGTCCACCAATCTTTCAAGTTTCCATCAGCATCAAATTTTCTTCCCTGATCATCAAATCCGTGAGTTATTTCGTGTCCAATTACAGCACCCATTGCACCATAATTTATAGCATCGTCTGCTTTTTGATTGAAAAAGGGTGGCTGCAGAATTGCTGCTGGAAATACTATTTCATTTCTTGTTGGATTGTAATAAGCATTAACAGTTTGTGGTGTCATACCCCATTCTGTTTTATCAATAGGTTTTCCTAATTTTTCCATATTCCGTTTAAATGCGAACATACTTCCTTTTAAAACATTGCCTATATATGAATCTCTATTAATTTCTAAAGTTGAGTAATCTTTCCATTTATCAGGATAACCAATTTTTACACCGAATGCATCTAATTTATGTAATGCTTGTTTTTTTGTAACATCACTCATCCAGTCAAGATTTTCAATTCTATTTTTCATTGCTGCTTTTAAATTGTCAACAATTTTAGAAGCTCTTTGTTTTGCTTCGGGAGGAAAAGTTTTTTCTACATATAATTGTCCTAGTGCTTCACCTAGATATCTATTTATAGTACGCATTACACGTTTCCATCTGGCCGATTGTACTTTTGAACCTCGTAAATATTTACCAAAGAATTCAAAATTAGCGTTATCAAAATCTGAATTTAGATAAGTACTAACACCATCTATAAAATTCCATGTTAGATAAACTCTCCAATCCTTAATTGGAACTTGTTTTACCATCTTATTTACTTCTTTAAAGAATTCGGGTTGTTCAACATTAAAATAGGATGGGGTACCAAAACCAAGATCACTAAAATAGTTATCCCATTCTAAATTTGGAGCAAGTTTTTTTATTTCTTTAAGAGACATTTTATTATATGTTTTATTAGGATCTCTTCTTTCAACTCTTGTCATAGATGCTTTTGCAAGTCTTGTTTCAATATTCATTACACTTTTGGCATTATTTTTAGCATCTCTTTCTGTATAGCCAAGCAACTTAAACATCTTAGTTACATATTCAACATATTTAGCTCTTGTTTCCACAGAATTTTTATCTGTTTTTGTGTAATAATCCCTATCCGGAAGACCCAATCCACTTTGTGAAAGTGTAGCTATATGTTGGGTACTGTTTTTTGCATCTATATCAGCATAAATATTAAATACAGGTGATCCGTTTAGTTTATGTCCCCACGCAATTGTTGAAATTAAATTGTCGATTGAATTTATAGAAGCAATATTTTTAAGATCATCTTCAATTGGTTTAATACCCAATTTTTCTATCATTACTGAATCCATTCCGGTAGCATAAAAATCTCCGATCTTCTGAACATTACTTCCTTTTTGTGCAGATTTATCATTAGCTGATTTTTCCAAAATTTCTTTTAATACTTTATAATTTTCTTCAGCTAAAATTGTAAAACTTCCCCAGTAACTGTATTCATCGGGTATTGGATTATTCTTTACCCAATTACCAACTGAATATTGATAAAAATCTTGAGCAGGATTTGCTGTTGTATCCATTTGATTAAGATCAAAACCATGATTTTCATTATCCGGGGATGTACATTGAAGACTAATGAAACTGGTAATAGAAATAATTATCAATCCAACTGATAATTTTTGAAGTATTTTATTCATAATTTTCCTTATTGAATTTTTATGAAAATGTTAAAATAAGAACTATAAAATAGAAAGATATATTATTTATTTTAATAATAAAATGATAAATGGTATAAAAAAAATCATAAGGATATTGTAAAAGAATGAAGAAAATAGTAATTCTTGGTGCAGGGATGGTAGGCAGTGAAATTGCTGGAGATTTAAGAAATGAATTTTCTTTAAAAGTAATTGATATAAATAAAACAAATCTTGAAAAGGTATCTAACAAATATCAATTAGAAACTGAACAAGCAGATCTTACAGACAAAAAGAAGTTACAAGAAACTTTAAAAAACTTTGATCTGGTAATTTGCGCAGTACCGGGATTTATGGGTTTCGAAACATTAAAATCAGCAATAGAAATGAAAAAAGATGTTGTAGATATTTCTTTTTTTAGTCAGGATCCATTCAAATTAGATTCACTTGCAAAAGAAAATAATGTTACTGCAATTGTTGATTGTGGGATCACTCCGGGTTTATCCAACCTTGTTTTAGGCTATCATAATAAAAGAATGAAGATAAAAAAATATAAATGCTACGTTGGAGGTTTACCTGTTGACAGAGAGTGGCCCTTTGAATATAAAGCACCGTTCTCTCCATTGGATGTAATTGAAGAATATTTGCGGCCTGCACGAGTTAAAATTGATGGATCGATTTTAACAAAACCGGCTTTATCGGAACCAGAGCTAATATATTTTAATAATATAGGAACACTTGAAGCATTTAATACAGATGGATTAAGAACGTTGTTAACTACAATGGACATACCTACAATGCAAGAAAAAACATTAAGGTATCCCAAGCATATTGAATATGTTAAGGTATTAAAAGAGTGCGGATTTTTGGGAACAAATGAAATTCAAATTAAGGGTAAAAAAATAAAGCCTTTAGATTTAACTACAAATCTACTTATACCTTTATGGAAATTAAAAGAAGGTGATGCTGAATTTACGGTCGTAAGACTCATGATTGAAGGAATAGAGAATAAAAACTCAAAAAAATATATTTATAATTTAATAGATAGATATGATCATAAAAATAATATATCTTCGATGGCAAGAACAACCGGTTATACCTGCACATCTATTGCAAGACTAATCTTAAATGGTAAATTTAACAGAAAAGGAATTTGCCCACCAGAATATATAGGTGAAAACGAAAATTGCTATTTTTCAGTTATTAATGAATTGAAAGAAAAAGAAATAAAATTTAGTTAAAAAGGAATATATCTTAAAGCAAATCCCATTTGCTACACATATAATTTCTATTATATTGTGAGTATTCATTTTTGATTTAACCCAAAAATTTAA
Organism: Ignavibacteriales bacterium CG12_big_fil_rev_8_21_14_0_65_30_8; assembly: GCA_002783525.1. Classification (GTDB taxonomy): domain Bacteria; phylum Bacteroidota; class Ignavibacteria; order Ignavibacteriales; family Ignavibacteriaceae. The sequence goes on from PFGS01000279.1 coordinate 5,242, forward strand.
TGGTAAACTTGCACAAAGGAATATCAGAAATAGTATTAATAGTTGATGATGTTAGAAAATCTGCAGATTTTTATAAAAATATTGTTGGATTAAAACCAAACACTGAAATTACTGAAGATTGGGCTTGGTTTTGGACAGGTGAAGAAAATAATTCACCAAGATTAGCTTTGCATAAAGGGAAACTTTTATTCGAAGAACATTCTCCTTTGCCTGAAGGAAAAAGATGGGGGAAAATACATTTTGCTTTGGAAGTTAATAAAGAGAATATAGAATTAGCTTTGAATAAAATGAAAAATGCTGGAATCAAAATTTATGGACCAACAAAATTTGAATGGATGAATGCAACTTCTTACTATTTTTATGATCTTGATGGGAATCTTGTAGAGTATTGGTCACCAAATTAAAAGCTATATATGCTAAAAAAACAATTAAAATTACTTGATGTATATGCAATTTCCACAGGCACAATATTAAGTGGTGGATTTTTTCTATTACCTGGTTTAGCTGCTATACAAGCAGGGCCGGCTATGATTTTAGCTTATGTAATTGCTGCCATCGCTATTTTACCTGCAACTTTTAGTATGATAGAATTGGCAACTGCTATGCCTAGAGCAGGCGGTATTTATTATTTTATAGACCGTTCTTTAGGACCAATGATGGGAACAATAGGTGGTTTTGGTACTTGGATGGCATTAATCTTAAAAGTTGCATTTGCTTTAATAGGAATGGGAGCTTATTTAGAAATCTTCTTTCCTGAATTACCAATTGTAACTATTGCGATATGTTTTGCCCTAATTATAGGTGCAA